>JBHHTZ010000010.1:0-20203 GCA_046753605.1 Anaerolineae bacterium | reverse complement strand
CTACCAGCACAGCCACGCTGACACCGACATCGACCAGCACGCCTACCGCGACGGCCACGGCCACCGCCACGGCCACGGCCACGGCCACGGCCACCGCCACCGCTACCGCCACCGCTACCGCCACGGCTACGGCGACAAGCACGCCAACGCCTTCAGCCTGCTACGACTTCTCTCCTCCGCCGAAAGTGGGCGTCGAGGATGTCCAGGCAGTGGCCGGCAGTTGGCCGGCGATACTGGGAGAGCCGAACTACGTCGCCGACTACGACGTAAACGGGGATGAGATCATCAACATCCTGGATATTGCGCTCGTGACGCAAGCATTTGGAAGCGCGTGCCCGTAGTGAGAACGGCGCCTGTTCCAACATCCTGCCTATGCTCAGATTTGCTCTAGCACACCCAAGCAATCGATCAGCACGTCCGCCGGCGCTGCTGATAGCCGGCCTGGTTCTGATGATGACGTCATTCAGCAGCAGACTCCCGGCTTCTGCTCCCGTTGCGCAGCAGCTCCCTCTCACGCCTCCTGCTCGTCTGGCCATCTACTACGGCTGGCCCAGCCTGGTCAACAACGCCGGCGGCGACCTGGGTGCTGCCACTGCGGCCTTCGCCCAGTTCGATGTGGTGGTCCTCGGAGACGGTCTGGAGCATGCGACCCACGGCGATCACGCAAATACCGCCACCTTGATCGCCAACCTGAATGCCCGGGGTGTCTCCGTCTTTGGCTACGTTGATCTGGGGATCACCACCCACAACCTGGACATCGGTACTCTGGAGACGTATGTGGACGAGTGGGCCGGCATGGGGGTGGCCGGCATCTTTCTCGACGACGCCGGCCACGACTTCGGCGTAGATCGGGCGCGACTGACGTCCGCCGTAGACTATGTTCACTCCCTGGGCCTCCAGGCTTTCGTCAACGCCTGGAACCCCGACGACGTCCTGGCAGACGATCCGCCCGGCAGTCCCACGCCGTTGGGAAGCGGGGATTGGTACCTGGCGGACGGCCATCCTGTGTCTAACGGCCAGTTCAGTGACCTGGCTGCCTGGTGGAGCAAGTCGCAGTCTCTGGCGACCTATCGGGACCAGACCGGCGCCCGCATCGCCGTCATCAGCACGGGTGATGATAGCCAAGACGGCTGGACCAACAGCCCTGCTTTCCGCCAGACGTTGTGGGCGACTTTCCTGTTCGGCTTTGACGCGTTTGGCTTCACCAACCGGACCTTCAGCGCCACAGGGTCCGGGGCGAATCGCCTGCGGCCCCTGCCGGCCCTGGCCACGGACCCTGGCGCTTGGTTCACCGGCCCGCCCACAGGCCCCAGCGGGAGCCCTCCCACCTACAGCCGACCCACCGATAAAGGAACCATCCTGGTGTGGGGCGACAGCAACAGTGGTGGCGGCGCCTTCCGTGGGGGCGACTGTGACACCACCGCGCTGGGCGATCGCATCTGGCCCACGTGCAGCGCTACCCCGCCGGCGCAGAGCAGCCCCTTTGGCCCGCGCCAGAAAGCCAGCGAGGGGTACCGCTACGACTGGCACCGAGGTGTAGACATTCCACTCCCCCTCGGTTCCCCCATCTACGCGGCAGCCGATGGCGTCGTGCGCGTGGCCGGCGACGATCCCAACTACAGCAACCCGCTGGTGCAACTGCGCCACGGCGCCAGTGCGCCCTACTTTTACAGCGAGTACCTGCACGTGAGCGATGTCGTTGTCTCTGCTGGCGACCTGGTCACAGTGGGCGATCTCGTTGGCTATAGTGGCAGCAGCGCCAGCGGGTTCGAGCACCTCCATCTCGAATTCCGCGAGGACGGACTGTATCAAGACAGCAACCGGAATCCCTGGGAGTACCTGCCCTACTCTGATCGAGCGCCGGCCTTGCCAACGCTGCAGGGCGCCAACCTGGCGGCCCCATCTGGGGCTCTGCTCCTGCTGCAGGTCGATACCCCGGCCGACCAACTCGATCTGGACGGCATGGACCTGAACTGGGGGTCGGACAGCGTACAACTCTCCTTCGATGCTATCAACGCCACGACCCCTCGCGACTGGCCGCAGGCCCTGGATAATCCTCTGGTCGCACTCGGCGGGGCGGTGGAGGCTTGCCTGTTTCCAGGAAGCTTCGGCGCCACCAGTACTGAAGCCAGCTATCGCTTTGCCTTCCGGGGTCTGGACGCCGGCTCCAGCGCCGGCAGCGCTGCCGTCCGCGATGTGAACGGTTCCGGTTCTTCTGTTCCTCTTTCACCCACGCCCGCGCCCCTCGTTCTCAGTTCGCCTGTCCAACATGCCGAAGCCCCACCCGGCACTTCGGTCGTCTTCGCTCACACCCTGCAAAACACCGGTTCCCAACCCTTGACACTGGCTCTGGCCGCCGATAGCTCACAGAACAGCGCCCTCGTCCTTAGCCACGCCGACCTGATCCTGCCACCTGGTGAAAGCCAGATTGTGACGATGACGCTGGGCCTGTCGGCCGATCTCCCGCCGGGCGCGGGAGACTGCGTGGTGTTGGAGGTAGACGCCGGCGCCGGAACCAGCACCATCGCCGTGGACAGCGTCACCATCTCTCTGGATGCTCCTGGCAGCACAAGCTACATCAGCCCGACGCAGGGTGGTCAGATATCCTCACCCGACGGACGGGTCCAGGTTGCTGTTCCCGCCGGCAGCATCAGCACAACCACGACGATGACCTTGACAGAGCAGGCCGCAACCACTCAGAGCATGGGGGACCTGCTGTTTGCCGGCACCAGCTTCAAACTGGAGGCCGCACAAGCTGCCGGCGACCCCGTGACCGCCTTCGATCAGCCCTACACAATCACCATTCACTACGGCGACGCCGATTGGCAGACTGCCGGCATCTGGCCGGAAGCCGGCCTGAACCTGGCCTACTGGGATGCGGACACTTCGGCCTGGATCAACCTGCTGCCGTGTGCCGGCTGCTCTCTTGATACCACCAACAACGTGCTGGTGGCGATGTTGGATCACCTGACCGAGTTTGCCCTGGTGGGAGGGGTGTTGGTCAGCGACGTGGATGGCAACTGCACGGTGGACGTGCTCGACGCCCAGGCTGTGGCCGGCCGCTGGCAGGCACGCTTGGATGAGCCGAACTACGTCCCCCTGTGTGATGTGAATGCTGACGGTGTCATCAACATCGTGGACATCGGGATCGTGACGGCGGCTTGGGGCACGCAGTGCCAGTGAACAGTGATCGGTTTTGAGTGAGGGCGATCTCCTTGCTTCGCCGGCTGCGCTCTGACTCACGGGGGTGTTGGCGAACTCCACTTTGGACAAGAATGAGAAGCTAGGGTATAATAGGTTTACCTCCCCCTGTCTGCACTCCCGCTCTGCATCGTCGGTCATCTGATCGAGAGGAGAAAACCTGTGACGAAGAGAACCCTTGTCCTGCTACCCGTCGCTCTCATGCTCGTCAGTCTGCTGATCGGCGCCTGTACCGAGGCCCAACTTACACCGCAGGCCACCGCAACGTCCGTCGTGGTCGCCGAGGCAGCCGAGGAACTAACCACGCCAGTCACCGAGGCTGTCCAGGAGGCCACTGAGCCAGTCACAGAGACCAGGGTCGCGGAGGCTGAACAGCCGGCGACGACCACCCCGGTCCAACCGACAGAACCAGCCCAAGAGATTCAGGCGGCCGGCGCATCTGAAGGTTGGACCACGTACATCAATGACATCTACGGATACAGCGTCCAATACCCCGCCGGCGCCAAAATAACGGAAGCCGAGAAGAGTCTATTCTCCCTCCCCAACGAAGAGTTTGAACAAGGAATAACCTTTGACGATGTGTACGCCAAGTACACCGGCAAGATCTGCGTACGCATCGAGTATGAGCTCGGCTACGTGTACATCTCTGCTCCAGACAACGAGGGCTTTAACTACGTCATGTGCGGCCGGACGGGAGCCGCCTACGAGATGACAGAGAAACAGGAACCGGTTGTCATAGATGGCACGCCCAATCTTGCCAAGGGTTTTGAAGAGAAGGGACCAGGAGATACCCTGGACTATCACAACGAAACGTTGGTGGTGGCGCTGGATGATGGAACCCGGATAGAATACGGCGCGATGCCGGATGATACGGCGACCTTTGAAGATTATCTCGACATGCGAGACGATTTGCTGACCATCGTTCAATCCTTCCAGCGAATCAATGGCGGGCTGAGAACGTATCACGGTCCGGGTTTCTCGCTTCAATACCCACCCAATGCTCGATTGAGAATCACCACCACAGACCCGGCGGCAACCGACGAAGTTCACATCGTTGGCCCCGCAGTTGCAGTCAGGCCGGCCGACGCCGATTGGAGTTATCAGGGGCCGGCCTACGAGATGATCATACAAACCTACGATAACCCCGATAAGCTGGATGCCGAGTCGTGGGCCCGGGATCATATCGTCGCGGCCGCGCAACAGGCCATCGCGCAGGGTGAGCTGCTGATGGGGCTACCCGTGTCTGAGGACGGAGAGATCATCGAGCATCGAGTAGGAAGTTCGGTCATGGCCGGCCGGCCCGCGTTTTGGGCGAAGTTCTTCGCCGGCGACTCCGATCGCCGCACCTTCTACTTGGCTGACAACGACCTGATCGTAGCCCTGAGCTACTTCGACTATCCCCTGGCGAATCAACCTCTGGCGATGATTCAACAAGACGTCTATGCGGCGATGATGACCACATTGCGCTTCGAGCAGAAGTAGGTCGGACTGGCTATCCGACTACAGCAAGGCGGGTAACTGCTCAGCCCGCCCATCAGCCATGAATGATGAACTTTGAGAGAATAAACCGGTAACGACCCGCCAGCCGATGTCATTCCAAACGGAGCGTCAGCGGAGTGAGGAATGACATATGAGCGGGCGCCGGCTGAGAAGTAACGCGCTGTTACCGGATTATTTTCTCAAGGTTCATAAACGTGTTTAACCCCCAACACGTTTCAACGGGTTTCGCAGTCTCAGACGCGACGTCCTGAGCGGCGTCCTGAGTTCATCGAAGGGCCTGTCGAAGGGGGCAATTCATTGCTCGCCGCGGTAGGTTGAGCAGTTACGAAGGCGTTTAGCAAAGCCGCCCTACATGCGGGATTTAGCATTGTCAAGCTACTTTAACTGGTTATCGACCGGCTGGTGGTTGGAGATCGGGAAGGGAGCGGACAATGGGCACACGAGGAATCTACGACACACAGGGGGAGCTTTTCGGCTACATTGAGGGCAGTCTCGTCTACACGCTGGACGGTGAGCAGATGGGACAGGTCAGGCAGGCCGAGATTGTCAATCTGGAGGACGAGCCGATGTGGCTGATCCGGGGAGATGGCCTGTACACGCCGGCCGGCGAGCCTGTTGGCTACCTGGGGAGTGAGAGATCGGAAGAACGCGATCCGTGGGAGTAGTAGCGCCTCTCTGTTCGGCAAGGTCTCTGACTGTCGCCGGAGTGGGAGCGAACCGACGATGACACGCAAAGCAACTCCCGACGACCGGTATGCCATGCTCGGCGGCTTGAGGTTCCACTATCGCGACTGGGGTGGCAGTGGCCGGCCTCTGGTCATGCTGCACGGTCTGGCCTCCACCAGCTACATCTGGGACCTGGTCGCTCTGCGGTTGGTGGACAGTTTCCGTGTTGTGGCTCTGGATCAACGCGGCCATGGCAAGACGGACAAGCCCGACACGGGCTACGATTTTCCCAGCATCGTAGGCGATCTGGTCTCATTCATCCAGGCCCTGGACCTGGATCATCCCATCGTGGCCGGCCACTCGTGGGGTGGGAACGTCGCGCTGCACTACGCTGCCACCTATCCAGATGGGCCGGCCGGCCTGGTGTTGGTGGATGGCGGGTTCCTCGAGCTGAGCGCCGAGCCTGGCATGACCTGGGAAGCGACCCGCGAACGGCTGAGGCCACCCGACCTGGCCGGCATGTCGCGCGAGGAGTTTCTGCAGAACGCCGCCCGGTGGCTGGCGCCCGTCTGGGGCTCCGAAGTCGAACCGATTGTGTTGGCGAACTTCGACCTGGACGACCAGGACCGGATTCACCCCCACTTGACCCTCGACAGACACATGCAGATCGTACGCGCTCTGTGGGAACAGAAGCCCTCAGAGCTGTACCATCTGATCCGCTGTCCGGTGCTGATCGTGCCGGCGCGGCCTCCGGCCTTCTCCGATCCGGCCGGCGAGTGGCTGGCTATCAAGGAACGCGGCGTGGCGCGAGCTGTGCAGGGTCTCCCCAACGTTCGAGTTGTCTGGCTGGACTCCATCCACGATATCCCCCTCCACCGACCGGCAGAGCTGGCAGATGCCATCCGGTCCTTCGTGGCGGAATAGGGCAATGGTCTCGATCCAGGCGCCGCCTGATGTGGAAACAGCTTGAAGTCGCTAGGCCGGCCGGCACCGTCATCAACCTTTCCAATCGTTTGATCGCCGAAGGTCTTCTGACCGAGCCCGGTTCGCCTCGGTCAGGAGACCTTCGCCCATCAAAGGCCGTAAATGTGCCATTGTCAAGCTGACTTGCCTAAGGCCGGCAGTCGGACTACAATTAGGGGCGACGATCAGCTACCATGCCAGTGCACAGAGTGAAGCAGCAGTGCCCCGCCATGAGCGACGCCTACGGACAACTTGATCTGGAACACACGCCCTTCGCGTTTCTGGACGTTGAGACGACCGGTCTCGAACCGGAGCGAGGGCATCGCGTGTGTGAGATCGCCGTGGTTCGCACAGTCGGGCGGTTGGAGACGCGACGATTTAGCTCTCTGGTGAACCCTGACCGGCGCATTGGCGCCGGCGCGCGTGCCGTCAATGGCATCTCCGATAGGATGGTAGCACAAGCCCCGCGCTTCCGCGACCTGCTGGGCGACGTCCTCCCGCTGCTGGAGGATGCCGTGATCGTTGCTCACAACGTCCCCTTCGATATAGGCTTTCTCAATCAAGAGCTGCGGCTTGCCTGGCAGGCAAAGCTTACGAACCCCACTGTCGATACCCTGGCTATCGCCCGGCGAGCGTACCGCTTTCAGAGCAACAGCCTGGACGCCCTGACTCAGCGGCTCGGCCTGTCCCACCCCCAGCAGCACCGGGCGCTGGGGGATGCGGTGGCCGTCAAGGGGCTGTTGTGGTGGTTGGCGGACGATCTGAAGGGCAAAGGCGTTCGCACGTTAGGCGACTTGCTGGATGTGGAGCAAGGCCGGCATCGGAGCGCGGTAGTGTCCGAGCCGATCCCGCCCGAACTGGAAGATGCAATCACGCATGGCCGGCCACTTCGACTTCGCTACCAGTCCCGCCAGGGCCACGTCAGTGATCGCCACGTGAGCCCCATCCGCATCGACGAGCGGTGGGGCGTGCACTATCTGGTAGCATACTGTCACCTCCGCAAGGCAGAGCGCTCATTCCGGCTCGATCGGATCCTTGAGTGGCAGATGCTTGAGTTTCCACCTGATTTCGGGTCGATGGGCTCAGCTCAACGCGCCGGCGAGCCGGGGGCAGACCTCGACGAAGGCGCTGATGAAGGGTGAATCGATGGATCTGATCGAGAAGGGTAGGCGCATCCTGCCAGCCCGACAACACAGATCCACACCCCCCTTCGCTAACGCGATCAGGGTACACAGTGTGGCCCGGGAGTACGAGATCATCCACCGACAGCGTTGCGACTGTGGCGGCAAGTTGGAGCCGAAGCGCCAGAGCTTGCTGGCATCTGAAGACAGTCACTATGATCTGATCGAGACAGAATGTGAGGCTTGTAACAAACCTCGCGGTTTTCTCTTTGACATCAGTGACTGGTTTGCTGAAAACGAGGCGTAGAATTTGGACAAATATGCCCAACCATGCTATAATACTGTGGATGTGCCAATGTCTGGTCAGCATACCCCCGGCACTTGCGGCCAGCTCGGGCGAGAAAGTTTCGTCTCTCTTCTTGACGTCTCGCCGGAAGCTGGCCTTGTTCGTGCAGTGAAACAGGAGGCGGAACGCGCTTATTGTGCAACCAATCGAGACAGTTGAGTTTTGGCAAGATGAGTTCGAGCTTTCGGAAGAGGACCTGGAGTCTCTCTACGAACGGCTCATCGAAGATGAAGTCCCGCGGACGACGGATGAACTGGTGCGCTTTGTGATCGAGCAGCGTACCCGGAAGATTGAGCGAGTCCGTCAGGTGCTGGTCCAGTCGGAAGGCGCCGTCTACCAGCCGAAGAACGCCTACGAGGTGGGCCAGAGGTTGATCTTCGTTGCCGTCGGTGACAACGTGGCCGGCGACGTCATCGGGATCCGCGAGGGGCACAACCCGGAATACGGTGAGTTCAAGGTGATTCGGGTCAAACTCGACGGAAATGGCGTGCGAGAATTCGCCTGCGAGTTTCCGCAACCCCATATCCTGAACATTGAGGACAAGCCGATCTCGGTTGACGATCTCCGGGCCCAGTTTGGCGACATTGTGCGGGAGCAATTGCTGGAGGCGCTACCTGAGAATCCAGAGTTCGTGCGGTATGGCGATCAATGGATTCTGCAAGGGTTGCTCCCGCAGGTTCATGTGGGCTATCGAAACATTGCCGAAGCGATGATCGTCGTAGCCGGCGAGGCGTTGTCTACAGAGCGGCTGCTTGAGGAAATCGAACTCCCGGACGACATCCCGCTGGAGACGCGTAAGCTGGCCCTAAACCAGGCCCTCACCGAGGATGAGCGGTTCAACAACGTGGGTGCGATCAGCGAGCCATTGTGGACATTGAGCTATCAGCGGGAGGAGGCAACATGACCTCTCGTCGGGTGCGACGTCCCACGGTTGAAACCAGGTTTCACATCGAGCCGACCTGGTGGCAGCAAATTGGGCGTGACTTTCGGGTGTATCTGTATGGCGCACTGTGCCAGGTCTGCCAGGAGGAGCTATCGCCGACTGATGGAAGCCTTGAGGCCGTAGACTATGTGGACCCCCAGAGCGCCGAGGTGCGACGCCTGAACGAGCTGTGGGCCCGGTTGTTGTCTCATTGCAGCCAGCAGCCCGAATACGTAGAACCCAACACCCCTCTCACGGCCGCCATCTTTCGCACGCTGTTGGCGAGTGGCAACCGCCCCATGACGCCCAAAGAACTCCAGCGACGCATCGGCAAGAGCGACCCCCAGACCATCTTGCGGATCCTGGCCGGCCGCCCCCACTATGGCATTCTGCCGGCTGAGTAGGTTGGGCGTCCGGGGCAAGCGCCGGCCCCATACAAGAACACGACAGCCGTTGGTGGTCGGATTCTAGCCAGGGCCGGCCACTTGCTCAAGTAGTGCCACGCCTGCGAGTCTTTTCGTGACCACACGCTCTAGCGCTGTGCAACTGCAACACCGCCTCCTTGCCGTCTTCGCTCACCCGGACGACGAGAGCTTTGGACCGGGTGGAACGCTGGCGCGCTATGCGGCCAAGGGCGCCGCGGTCCACATCTTGATCATGACCGACGGAGCCGCCGGTTCGGTGGACCCCCACGCAACTGACGCCGAGACCGACCTGGCGACCGTTCGAGCCAGTGAACTGCGCCAGGCGGTTGATGTCCTGGGCGCAACGCTGCACCACCTCCACTATCGAGACTCTGGCATGGCGGATAGCGAGGCAAACTTTCATCCCGACTGCTTGTTGCAGGCGGATCCGGCGGAAGCAACCGGGCACGTGGTGAGACTGATTCGGGGGATCCGGCCACAGGTGGTTGTGACTCACGATCCTGCCGGCGGGTACTTCCACCCCGATCACATCGCGGTAAACAAGATTGTCACGCGCGCCTTCCAGTTGGCCGGCGATGCATCAGCATACCCGGATCAGATTGAGCAGGGGCTAACCGCGTACCAACCCCAGAAGCTGTACTACACGGCCCTGCCCAGAACTTTCATCAAGTGGGCGGTGCGGGTGCTCCGGTTGCTGCGGAAGGACCCCACTCGCTTCGGACGCAACGGCGATATCGACCTGACGCGGCTGGGCACACCCGACGAACTGATCCACACCTGGATCGATGTAGGCGATTACCTCGACACGAAGATGTTGGCCGGCGCTGCTCATCGGAGCCAGGGGGGCGGTCCAGGGTTTCAGCGCTACTTCCCTGGGTTTATCGTGCGCCGGATGTTCGGTCGCGAGATGTTCATCCGCGCCTATCCGACGCCGGCCCCCAATGCGCCCGTGGAGCGCGACCTGTTCGCAGGGATTGACTCGGACGTTGCCCCCTTGCCAGAACCAGGGCTTTGAATCTGCGCCCGTAGCGCAATTTACCAAATTGCGCTACACTATTACGCTTATCTGGCCGAAACGATGACCAGGGACCAGAACACGTATCGGCGGGCGGTGTCCGGTGTTTTAGCTATTGCACGATCATGAACTGAGGAGGGGAATCAATTGGCCGTTCTACAAGCGATCCTGGCCGGCTTGATCGGGTACGCACTGGGGGCTATTCCGGTCGGTCTGGTAGTCTGTCGTGTGCAGGGCGTGGATCCACGCCACCATGGCAGCGGACGCACGGGTGGGACGAATGTGTGGCGAGCCACGCACAGCATCCCGTCGGCTCTCATCACCGTCGCCGGCGATGTCTTGAAAGGACTGGCGCCCGTGTTCATCGCCCGCGCTCTGTTCCCAGGCGTGCCGGCCGCCCCGGCGCTGGCCGGCATTGGGGCAGTGGCCGGCCACAACTGGTCGATGTACATTCGGTTTGGCGGCGGGGCCGGCACGATGACGAACTTTGGTGCTCTCTTTGCGTTGTCGCCGTTTACGTGTCTCCTCATGATTCCTGTTGCGCTGATAGCATTCGCCATCTCCCGGATGGCGTCAGTGGCCTCGTTGGCCGTTGCGTGGGGAGCATTGATCGTCCTGGTTCTGCTGGCCATTACCGGGCTGGACCTCAACCCGTTCGTGGCGCAGCCGTCTGCGCTGGACCAGGTGATCTACGGCGTTGGACAGGCGCTGTTGGTCACGTACGCATTGCGGCCGAACATTGGCCGGCTGTGGCGCGGGGAAGAGCGCCGGGTGGAATACTAGGGGTTGGAGCGATGCAGCCTACGGCGTATCCGATCCAGGACAAATTGCTGGAGAAAGCCTGGCGGTCCTTTGTTGAGACGGGCCAGGTGGATAAGTCAGTACAGGATCAACTGGACCCTGCCATCCTGCGGTCGTGGTCGCGGTGCGCCCCTCGTCTGGACCCCCGGGCACAGCCACGTCTGACGAACTTGAAGGCAGAAGCGTTAGAGCGGCTACTGGTCAACCACTTTGATCTGATCGCAATTGCCCGGCCGATCATGGAAGACATCCATCAGTTTGCCGAAGGCTCCAACTCCGCGGTGCTCCTGGCCGATGGGACGGCTTGTATTCTCGACGCACTGGGGGACCGTCCCATGGTGGATATGGCGAGCAGCCTGGGGCTGCGACCAGGCGTCTACTGGGATGAGGGCGGTGCAGGCACCAACGCTCTCGCCCTGGCTTTGCTAGAGGCTGTGCCCATCCAGGTCGTGGGAGCCGAGCACTACTTTGAGATGTGTCACAACCTGGCCTGCGCTGCCGCACCCATTCACGACGTGAACGGCCGCATTGTGGGCGTGCTCGCCATGTCTGGTCGCCGGGAAGATGCCCACCCACACACGCTGGCCGGCGTGATGGCTGGCGCGCGGGCCATCACCAATCAGTTGCAGACCGACATGTACCTCCAGGAAGCCAATCATCGCCTGGGCGAGTTGAACACGGTCTTTAGTGCCATCTCCGATGGCGTGGTGTCGTGGAACGAACACGGAACCATCACGCATATCAACGACCAGGCCGGCCAGATTCTGAACCTCAAGCCACAGGCCGTTCTGGGCCGGCCACTGGATGAGGTCGTGCAGTTGCCGGCGATCACCAGGGATGCGATCCGGGATGGACGGACCTTGCGAGACGTCGAGGCCAGCTTCGTGGTGGACGGCCATGCAGCGAACTGCCTGATCAGTCTGCGGCCGATCCGCGAAGGGCCGGCGAAGCCGGTTGGCTACATTGTAACACTGCGCCCCATCGAACGAGTGCATCAGCTTGTCCATCGCTTGCTGGGGGCACAGGCTGCCCTGACACTCGAGGATATTCTGGGTGAATCCACCGTGATGCAGCGGGTACGCCGGCAGGCGCGCATCGCTGCCCGGGGAACGGCTCCGGTGCTGTTGCAGGGTGAAGACGGTGTCAGCAAGAATCCTCTGGCTCGGGCGATTCACAACGAGAGCAACCGCGCCGCCGGCCCCTTCCTTGCCATGAACTGCGTGGCTATCCCGCACGAATTGATGGTCAGCGAGTTCCTGGGGTACGAGGGCGGAGCCTTCAGTGGCGTGCTGGCAGAAGGCCGGCCCAGCAAGTTTGAGCTGGCGGACGGCGGCACGCTCTTCCTGGACGAGGTAGACAGCCTGACCCAGGAGCTGCAGGCAGCGCTCCTGCAAGTCATCGACACAGGACACGTGATGCGGTTGGGCGGCACCCGACCGATCCCGATTGATCTTCGCATCATTGCTGCAACTTCGGCCGATCTGGAACAGCGCGTGGCTGAGGGCAGTTTCCGCTCCGACCTGTACTACCGCTTCGGTGTGTTCAAGATTATGGTGCCGCCACTCCGAGACCGGGTAGACGATATTCCCCTTCTGGTGGAACGCTTTCTGACGCGGATCACCAAGCAGATGAACTGTCCGGCACGGATTGACGATGAAGCCCTGGCCTTGCTGAAGCGCTATCCCTGGCCGGGTAACGTTCGAGAGTTAGAGACCGTGCTCGTGCGGGCAGTAGCTCTGGGTGAGCATGAGGACGTCCATGTGGAAGACCTGCCGGCGGTTGTGCGAAATGGCCGCATCCTGACCCCAGGATCGCTGCGCCCGGAGCCTGTTCTGACGCTGGTCGAAGCAGAACGCGAAGCGATCATCCGGGTTGGTTGGGCATGTCGGGGACAGGTGACCTCCATGGCACAGGAACTGGGCATCAGTCGTACTACGCTCTGGCGCAAGATGAAACGTTTGAATCTTGACCCTCAGCACTTCAAGCACCAGAATCGCACGCGGTAAAGCCCGACAGTGCTGGCTACAACAGCACAGCCTGCGGCGCAGGGGGCTACCTCGCCGGACACCAGATCACCCCATAAGAACGCCCCTATCCTTCCCACCGCCGGCCTCCCCGCACCATAACGACGTTTCAAAACGAAACGCATCGGCGGGCCTACCTGTTTCGTCTTGAAACATCTTGCGCTCGTGTGTTGATTCAGTCCACAGAAGTGAGGTATCGTTGGGAAGTGTAACCATCCGGTGGCCCAGGCATTGCTTCGGCGTGCTCCAGCGAGAAATCACGTGCATCGTGTCGGATGATGTTTTCCATACTTCCCCTCTCTTGCACTAACGTGCCGTTCCGGTGTCCCCTGATAACCTCGGTGAGTTGCTCTGAGGCTTCATAGGCTTGTGCTAATCTCTGTGCTTTGGAAAGGAGGTGGCTATCTGCGGCATAGCAAAACGATGAACACCAGCAATGTAGATGAGTCGTCCGGACATCCAAAATGCCATAATCTGAAAGGAGACGACGAACAATGAAGAAGAATACTCTGACGGGAGAGTTGATTGCCGAGGTCTTCGGGACCTTCATTCTAATTCTCCTGGGCGATGGCGTTGTCGCCAACGTCGGGCTTGGTCCCCGCGTGGCGGCACAGGGCTACGACTGGAACACAATAGTATGGGGATGGGCTTTCGCGGTGGCTGTGGCGGTGTATGTCGCCGGCGGCGTCTCCGGCGCGCACATCAACCCGGCCGTCACCCTGGCTGTGGCCTTCAGGCGGGGCTTCGCCTGGGCCAAAGTCATTCCCTTCATGATTGCTCAGTTGGTCGGTGCTTTCCTGGGCGCTTTGGGCGTGTACCTGGTGTACCATGACGGTCTGGTATCGGCCGGCATGCCCAATGTCTGGTGTACCGGCCCGGGTTCCATCTTCGGGCAGGCCTACTGGGGTGGATCGGGAGCGGCCGCGGTTGGGACATACTCGATGGGCAACGCCTTCATCGCAGAGATCTTCGGCACGGCTGTGTTGCTGTGGGGTGTGCTGGCGCTGACCGATTCGAAGAACCTGGCCCCCGGTTGGAGATCCGGGTCGAACATGGCGCCGCTGATGATCGGCTTTGTCGTCGCGGCGGTGGGCTTTTCCCTGGGTGGCCCCAGCGGCTACGCCATCAACCCAGCCCGTGACCTGGGTCCTCGCATCCTGGGGACCCTTGTAGGCACCAAGGGCCTTTTTAGCACCCTCTACTGGCTGTTTCCACCTGTCATAGGAGCGCTTATCGGTGGTGTGATAGGCGGCTTCACTTACGACTGGTTCATCACGCCCTTCCTGCCCGAAGAGGCAGAGTAAGCTGTTGGGCTGACTGTCCAATCAAGGGTGAAGTTGTGTAGGATTGGCAGGGATTATCGAACGGGAGGGAAGCGAGGGGGCAATCCTCTCCTTCCCTCACCGATTTCCTTGCACCAGTGAAAGGAATGGATCATGAAGAAGCTGATCAACAAGCCTGAAGACGTTGTAGAAGAAGAAATGGCCGGCATCGCCGTTGCGCACCCCGACATGGTGAAGGTTCACTTCGGCCCGAACTACATCGTGCGCGCCGACGCGCCCGTGCAGGGCAAGGTCGGGATCGTCTCCGGCGGCGGGAGCGGACACGAGCCAATGCACGGCGGTTTTGTTGGGATCGGCATGCTGGACGCGGCCTGTCCCGGCGCCGTGTTCACCAGCCCAACTCCCGATCAGATGCTGGACGCTACCAAGGCCGTGGATGGCGGAGCCGGCGTACTGCACATCGTCAAGAACTACAGCGGCGACATCATGAACTTCGAGATGGCCGCCGAGCTGGCCCAGGCCGAGGGCATCGAAGTAACATCGGTGGTCATCAATGATGACGTGGCGGTGCAAGATAGCCTCTACACGTCCGGCCGGCGCGGCGTGGGCACCACCGTTCTGGCAGAGAAAATCTGTGGCGCGGCCGCCGAGCGAGGAGATGATCTGGCCAAGGTGACAGAGCTGTGCCAGCGCGTGAATGCCAATGGTCGCAGCATGGGCATGGCTCTCACCTCGTGTACCGTGCCGGCGGCCGGCAAGCCTACCTTCGACATCGGCGATGACGAGATGGAGATCGGCATCGGGATCCACGGCGAGCCAGGCCGGGAGCGTATGCCCATCAAGACCGCCGACGAGATCACCGAGATGCTGGCTGACGCTGTCATCAGCGACCTTCCGTATAAGGAAGGCGACCGCGTGCTGGCCTTCGTGAACAGCATGGGTGGCACACCAGACATTGAGTTGTACATCCTCTATCGGAAGCTGGACGAGATGTGCAAGGCGAAGGGTATCCAGATCGTCCGCAATCTCATTGGCCGGTACATCACTTCGCTGGAGATGGCCGGCTGCTCCATCACTCTGCTGAAGATGGACGACGAGATGATCGAACTCTGGGATGCTCCGGTCAAGACCCCGGGCCTGCGCTGGAGCATGTAGAGACTCCCCTATCGGCCTCTGTCGAAAAATATCCGCTACGCGGAGCGATCAGGCGCCGGCCTTGCGATCCGGTCGCCTGGTCGCTCCCCGACTGAGGCCGGGCATAGAAATCACATGAGGACAACTGATGACGACAACAGGTAACACGGATCTGGTGGTGCAGTGTATTGAATCCATCGCCCAGGTATTGAAAGAGAATCGCGACTATCTGACTGAGTTGGACGCTGCAATCGGTGATGCGGACCATGGCATCAACATGGATCGGGGTTTCATAGCCGTAATGCAGAAGCTGCCTTCCGTGCAGGATAAGGACATCGGTACGATCCTGAAGACGGTGGGGATGACGCTCGTATCTACTGTCGGGGGCGCCGGCGGGCCGCTATACGGCACCTTTTTCATGCGGGCCGGCATGAGCCTGGGGGACAAGACCGAAATGGACATCCACGATTTCGCAGCCGCTCTCGAAGCTGCGCGAGATGGCGTCGTGGCCCGAGGCAAGGCGAACCTGGAAGACAAGACTATGGTCGATGCCATCACGCCGGCTCTCGAAGCTCTCAAGGAAGCCGTTGCCGACGGCGCGGATTCTCTCACGGCCCTGCACCGCATGACAGACGCCGCGGAAGAGGGGATGAAGCACACTATCCCGATGTTGGCCAAGAGGGGACGGGCCAGCTACCTGGGCGAACGCAGCATTGGGCATCAGGACCCCGGCGCCACCTCGTCCTATCTGATTCTCAAGACCATCACCGAGACCGTCGAGGGCAGTACAACCGATGGGTGATCACGCCAGGACAAGCTTTGCTCACGGCATGACCGGTTGGAGGCGATGACATGGGGGATCGAAGAACGCGGAGAAAGCGGAAAGAGCAAGAACCTGAAGCCACACAGCAGGAGTCCAAACCATCGCAAGGCTGGATACGGCCACGGACGGCCATCATCATCATTGCTGTTGTGACTCTCTTGAACGCGGCCAACGTGTTCTACGCGTACTCCAAGTCAGCGGATCTGACCGCAACCGCCGTCTTCACATTGCTGGCATTCGTCACACCCGCACTGGCAGCCGGCCTGGTGTATTTCGTCCGGCGCAAGCTGGTTGGTTGAACGAAGACAGGTAGAACGAAGAACCATAGCAGTGTCCCTTCGGAGCTTCATCACAGGGAAGGAGGTGCAGAACGTCACGAATCAAGGTACATGCCTATCTACCTGGGTTGCAGCAAGTGATACCACACAAAGGAGACAAAGGAACATGGCGAAGAAATATGCAGCAGCAGTAGACCAGGGTACAACCAGTACCCGATTCATGATTTTTGATCACGGCGGAAATGTCGTCGGTGTCCATCAGATGGAGCATGAGCAGATTTACCCCCAGGCCGGCTGGGTCGAGCATGACCCCATGGAAATCTGGGCGCGCACCCAGGACGTGGTAAAGGGTGGTCTACAAAAGGCCGGCGTGTCCGCCGACGAAATCGCGGCCGTCGGTGTCACCAACCAGCGTGAGACCACCGTTGTCTGGGACAAGAACACCGGCAAGCCCTACTACAACGCCATCGTCTGGCAGGACACCCGTACCGACAAGATTTGTAATGCGCTGGCCAAGGATGGCGGCCAGGACCGGTTCCGACCCAAGGTCGGTCTGCCTCTGGCGACCTATTTCTCCGGGCCGAAGGTCAAGTGGATCCTGGACAACGTGGATGGTGTTCGTGCAGCCGCTGAGCGCGGCGATGCCATCTTCGGCAACATCGACACCTGGGAAATCTGGTGGCTGACCGGCGGGCCGGATGGCGGTTCACACATGACAGACGTGACCAATGCCAGCCGAACCATGCTCATGAACCTGGAGACGCTGGATTGGGACGACGAAATCCTGAGCATCATGGGCATTCCACGCCAGATGCTGCCGGAGGTCCGCCCATCCAGCGATCCGAAGCTGTACGGCACAACGCCGGCCAGCGGCCCGCTGGGCGCCGCCATCCCGGTGTGCGGCGACCTGGGCGACCAGCAGGCGGCCCTGGTGGGTCAAACTTGCTACAGCCCCGGTGAGGCCAAGAACACCTACGGCACCGGCTGCTTCATGCTCCTCAACACCGGCACGGAGCCGGTTCCCAGCAAGAGCGGTCTGCTGACCACCCTGGCCTACAAGATGGGAGACGAGCCGGCGGTCTATGCCCTGGAAGGCTCCATCGCCATCACCGGCGCTCTGGTGCAGTGGCTGCGAGACAACCTGAACATGTTCGAGGCTTCCAAGGACGTCGAGGCGTTGGCCAAGAGCGTGGATGACAACGGCGGCATCTACTTCGTGCCGGCCTTCTCCGGCCTCTTCGCGCCCTACTGGCGCTCCGACGCGCGCGGTGTCATCGTGGGCCTGACGCGCTACGTCAACAAGGGACACATCGCCCGGGCGGCGCTTGAAGCCACGGCCTTCCAGACCCGCGAGGTGCTGGATGCCATGGAAAAGGACTCCGGCGTTCCGCTGGAGGCGCTCAAGGTTGATGGCGGCATGGTCTACAACGAGCTGTTGATGCAGTTCCAGGCCGACATCCTGGGTGTTCCGGTCATCCGGCCGCAGGTAGCTGAAACCACCTCGCTGGGTTCAGCGTACGCTGCCGGCTACGCGGTTGGCTTCTGGGACAATATCGAAGCCCTGCGCGAAAACTGGCTGGTGGATGCGACCTGGGAACCCCAGATGGCGGAAGCAGATCGCAAAGAGCTGTATCGCAGTTGGAAGAAGGCCATCGAGCGCACCTTCGACTGGGTTGAACACGAGTAATCTATGCGGAGGAGCAGTGGAGAGGAGGAGCAGAGGAGTGGTCTCCTCTGCACCTCCTCTCCACTATCCGCGTAGAAGGACGGTTCGATAGTTATGACTGCACGAGCCATTGTGATCGGGGCCGGCTCCACCGGAGCGGCGGTGGCCCACGATCTGGCGCTGCGGGGCCTCGACGTCACCGTCGTCGAGCGGGGCGAGGTGGCGTCAGGTACAACAGGCCGAAACCACTGCCTGCTCCACAGCGGCGGGAGGTACTGCGTCAAGGACCAGGAATCGGCCATTGAGTGCATTGAGGAGAACTTGATCCTGCGCAAGATCATACCGGATGCCCTGGAACTCAACGATGGCCTCTTTGTCGCCATCACCGATGATGACATGGACTACAAGCCGCTGTTCCTCGACGGCTGCCAGGCGTGTGGTATTCCTGCCCAGGAACTGAGCGCTGAACAAGCCCTGGCCCTTGAGCCGAACCTTAATCCGGCACTGAAAGCCGCCGTGCGGGTGCCGGATGGCGTGTTTGAACCTTCACGGCTGTGCATGAGCTTTCTTGCAACGGCCAAGCACAACGGCGCCAGGGTCCACACCTACACGAAAGTCCTCGACCTGCTGACCAATGGTCAGGGAACGGTCAAGGGTGTCAAGGTGAGGGATCGAACGCGCGACGAGGTTTACGACATAGAAGCCGACATCGTGGTGAGCGCAGCAGGGCCGTGGGCCGAGCATATCGCGGCGATGGCCGGCATAGAGGTCCCGGTGCGCCCCACCCCCGGCGTCATGGTTGCGATGAAGGGGCGCTATGCCAACATGGTCATCAATCGGCTCAACTACTCGTCAGATGGCGACATCGTCGTGCCGCAGCGTGAGACATCCATCATCGGCACCACCTCCTGGAAGGTTGAGGACGCCGACTACATCCCCATCCCCGAGGATCACGTGCAACTGATGCTCCAGAAAGGGGCAGAGTTGCTTCCCCCACTGGCAGAAACGGAGACCCGAGGTATCTTCACGGTGGCCCGCCCGCTCATCGCCAGGCCAGGCGTCGAAGAGGGGCGAGAGCTAAGCCGTACCTTCCAGTGTTTCGATCATGCCGAGGACGGCGTTGAAGGCATTGTCACCATCTCAGGTGGCAAGACGACGAGCGCTCGGGCTATGGCGGAGACAACGGCCGACGTTGTCTGTCGCAAGCTGGGCATCGATGCGCCCTGCCAGACCAAGACGACCGTTCTGGCTTCGTATCGAGACTACTACCTGCTGTAAACTGGCGTTGTATGTCGGGAACAAGATCATGAACTGGCAGATTCGTTATCGTGTCTACAGGCAGAAGTCTACCGCGGGCCGGCCTCACTATAATGACTTCACCGTCGAGATCAAGCCCGACGAATCGGTGCTGGACGGTATCGAAAAGATTTGGGCTCAGCAGGACCGGAGTCTGACTTTCCGCCACGCCTGCCACCACGCTTCGTGCGGCACCTGTGGCATGCGCGTCAATGGCATCGAAAAGCTGAGCTGTGTCACATTGATCAAGGATGTGGCACGCGACGGTGACACATTGATTGTCGAGCCGATGCGCCACTTCCCGGTTGCCAGTGACCTTGTGGTCGACATGGGGCCGTTTTTCGAGCGAATGAAGCGAGCCGAATTCAGCATCGTCCGTTCGGCGGAGTCGGTTTTGGCGAATCAGCGGCCGGCGCCGGCACAGGAGGAGCACTTCATCCGTTTTGAGAATTGCATCGAATGTGGGCTGTGTGTTTCGGCCTGCCCCATCGCCGGCACCGACGAGACGTTTCTGGGGCCGGCAGCCCTGGCCGGCATCTGGCGCATGATTGAGGAGCCACGCGGCCGCGACACCGCGACCCTGTCCAGGCTGGCAGACGCGGCCCACGGCGCCTGGCGATGTCATAGCGCGTTGGAATGCACATCGGTTTGTCCTTCAAACGTAGACCCCGGCGGCAAGATCATGCAACTGCGCCGGCAACTCATCGGGGACAGCGTGAAGGAACTCTTCGGCCTGTCA
>JBHHTZ010000009.1:0-20980 GCA_046753605.1 Anaerolineae bacterium | reverse complement strand
TTCAGGTCCAGGTTGTCGGTCTCGACCAGCGGGGTGCGCAGGGCCTGCGCGCCGTGCTCCAAGACGTCGTCGCGGACGTCGAAGCCGGCCCGCTTCGCCTGCACCAGCCCATAGACCACGTAGGCCGTCTGGAATGCGCCCGTGTCGTCGCTCTCCCACCAGCCCCAGCCGCCGTCGAAGTGCTGGAAACGGTACAGTCGCTGCAAGCCCTTCTCAACCTGTGCCGGCAGCTCCGCCTCTAGCCCTTCGACGGAGCTCAGGACGGGCTTCGGATTCGACAGCCCGAGGTTTTGGAGCGTCTGGGCCACCAGCACATCGGGCAGGAAGCGGCTCATGGTCTGCTCCACACAGCCGTAGGGGAAGCCGGTCAGGTAGTCCAGCGCATCAATCAGGCCGGCGGCCAGCGAAGGGGCGGTGTCGATGTGCAATCGGGCAAACCGGGCGTCATCGGGCAGGTCCACGTTCACCAGGGCGAGACTCCGCCCTGAGGTCCCTCCTGAGCTTGTCGAAGGGCCTGTCGAAGGGTTCTCGGTCTGGCCGGCATCAGCATCGACGACCTTCTCGCCGAAGGGCTCGATAGGCAGGGTCATCTCCACGGCATCGCTGGCATCTGGGGCCATGGCGCGCATCGTGATGGTGGCCTCTGCCGCTTCCGGGACAGCCACCGGCCAATCGACGCGCACCGCCTGCCCCTGGCCGATGACGAAGGAGCGCGTTTGTAGGTTGTCAGGGAAATCCAGGTTCGTTGTGGACAGGCTGACATCGACCGACTGGGCC
Source organism: Anaerolineae bacterium (assembly GCA_046753605.1). Taxonomy (GTDB): domain Bacteria; phylum Chloroflexota; class Anaerolineae; order Epilineales; family JAANWY01; genus JBHHTZ01. The sequence goes on along the minus strand of JBHHTZ010000009.1, from coordinate 20,203 downwards.
CGGCCCGTGAAGTTCTGGACGATTGCGCCGATGCTGGCCTGATCGCCCACGGTGAGAAAGCGTGGCAAGACCGGCCGGACAATCAAATCCTTGGTGACGACCGCGTCCGCCTGGGCTTGACCGACTCGCGTATCGGCTGTGGTCCCCAACGCCGTGGCCCGCCAGGTGGTCAGGTTATCTGGCAACTGGAACGAGACCTCGGCCGTGCCGTTTTCGTCCGTCATCACGGTCGGGTTCCAGTAGGCGACATCGGGGAAGAGCCGGCGTACACCCGTTTCGCCGGGTCCGCCGCCACCGCCCAGGTTCTCAGGCCGGATCCGCCGGCTGGCCAGCACCGCCAGCGAGCCGGCCGTGCGCACCGCCAGGGGCTGCCGGCCGTAGAAGGCATCCACGATGTCGGGTGCGCCGGCCCCGGTCAGGGAGTAGATCGCCGCATCCACTACCCCAACGGACACCTCGGCCGACACGGGATTTCCGTCCATGTCCGTTGTGCGGATCGTGTATGACGCCGGGTCCCGCGGCCGATACTCGTCCTGGTCGGTTGCAATCTCGACGTTGATGCGGTGTTCGTCGGACTGGACGCGCAGCTCGGTGTAGCCCACCTTGAAGCCCGGCGGGCCATCTTTTGAGATCAGCACCGTCGAGACGTAGACGTTCGGGAAGAATCGGTCCTCGATGGGGACCTCAATCGCGGCGCTGTTGCTGTTCAGCTCGACCACGCGGTAGTCCAGAATGCCGGCCCGCTCCACCGTCACCAGCGCCGTGGCAGCCTGATACGGCGACTGCACCAGCACCCGTGCCGTATCCCCGATCCGGTACGTGCGCGCGTCGGCCACCAGGTCGATGCGGTCGTTGTTGCCGAAGTGCCAGGAGATCAGCCGGCCTGGTTCGCTGACCCACAGCCAGCCGAAGCCCAACACGCGGTTGCCCCGACTGTCGGTCCCACGGACGCGGACTTCGTATGACCCGCCGGCTTCGGGGGTGAAAGCAATGGCACCGTCACCGGCCGCATCGGTCGCGAGAGACCCCTGGGTGACGGGCGTGCGGACCTCGTCCCACTCGAAGAAACCATCTTCTGTCGCCCGTTGCTTCCAGCTCACCTGTTCGATGGTGTACGTCAAGTCGTCAGCGATTGGGTTGCCGGCCACGTCCAGTGTGCGGACCTTGAAGCTGGCCGCCGTGCCCGCCTCGGCCACGTAGTTCTCGGGCCGCACGCCGATGTAGAACTCGCCGCGATGGATAAGCACCGACGCCACGCCGCTGACCGGCTGGGCCGCCGGGTCGGTCACTTCGGCCTCCAGCGTGAAAACCTGACTGCGGTCCTCGCTGCTGATGTCCACCGGCTGGCTGATGATGAGCGTGCCGGAGTCGTCGGCCAGCCCTTCGCCACGGGCGATCTCGCGGCCATAGCCGAAGTAGAGCGGTTGAGCCGCGAAGTCGCGGAAAGAGTCGTCGGGGAAGGGGAAGTAGTAGTCGTTGGCGTACAGGGTCCAGCGGATTTGGGCGCCGGCGGCCGGCGCGCCGAAGAAGTAGCGGGCATTCACCGTGGCCTGGAACGTGTCGCCGTTGATGTAATCGGGGTTGTTGAACCGCACATCCACCGCGTACTCGGGCTTGCGATACTCCTCGATTTGGAAGTTGGCCTCGTACTCCTCGCCGTCGACCTGGGCCAAGAGTCGCCACTGACCCAGACCGACCTCGTCGCTCAGCTCGAAGCTATCGTAGATGGAGCCAAAGGCGGTCGTCTCCAACGTCTTGTCGTAGAGGACATCATCCGTCCAGTTGGTGATCTTGATTTGCACTGGCGTGCCGGCCGGCGGCTGCTCGTACTGGCCGGCCCCGCGACGTCCTGAGGTCCCTCCTGAGCGCCGTCCTGAGTTCATCGAAGGGCTCGTCGAAGCACTGTCCTGAGCGGCGTCCTGAGCTTGTCGAAGGGCTTGTCGAAGGAGGCCTGTCGAAGGGTCTCGTCGCACCACGCCCTTGAAATGCACTGTCTGCCCCGGCCGATAGATGGGGCGGTCGGTGTACAGGAATACGCGATGCGCGCGCGGTCGGAAGTCTCCCTGCCACTGAACCGCCTCGAACTGCCACGGCTCGATGCCCTGCTGCCAGAAGTCCGACGCGGCCGCAAAGTCATCGGGAGCGGCGGAGATAACGTGGATTTGGTCCGAGTTGCCGGCGAATCGGGTGAACCACAGGCCGTCCTCGTCGGTCTGGCCCTCGGCGATGAGTTCACCGTCGCTGTTGTACGCCTGGAGGGATAGGCCGGCCACCGGCGCGCCGTCGTCCATGCGGGTGGCCCAGGCCAGGATCTGCGTCGGCGAGCGTTTGAGGGTGAGCGCGGTCTGGCCGGCGACGAGCACTTGCCCCTCAGCCGCCGCCTCGGGCGCTGTGGCGGTCAAGAAGTACAGGCCCGGCTCCAGCGGATCAATCTCCAGCGGACGCTGCACTTCCTCATCGGCCGGCGTGTTGGGCTTGACCATCCACGTGCGCAGTGGGTCGGACTCAGGCTCGAAGTACAGCCAGTCGTCGTAGCGGAAGCCGGTCATCCGGAGGTAAGTCGGCACGTCGATGCGGTACAGCTTGAAGTCGATCTGGCTGATGTTGACCAGGTTCAGCATGAGATGTGCCGGCTGGCCGGCCTGCACTGCCGCAAAGCGCCCCGTCCCGACGATGGCCAGATACGGGTAGCGCTCGGTGGTGGTGAAAGACCAGGTGAGGTCTTCCTCGGTCGCCAACCCGTAGGCCACGTCCTGCGCCCCCTTTAGCAAGGAGACGGTGTAGCCGGTCGAGGGCCGGAACGCGCCGCCGATCAGGAGTTGCTCGCCCTGCCACTCCAGCGCCATGTTGAGAGGTTCGGGCTGGACGCGCAGCCGGCTCTCCACCGAAGCGCGGTCCATCAGCCGGTTGAAGCGCATGGCAATGCGGTTGTCCGTGTAGGCGTAGCGAGCGTCCTGGGCCGGCTCGGTCGCGACGACGCGGGGCGGCCCTAGCGTGCGGAAGCTCCACTGGAAGGGATCGATCATGCGGCGGTACAACTGGCTGCGGGCATTGCGATCAACCCGCACCGTGACTTGAGTATCCAGCGGCCACGGCTCGTTGGGCGTGAAGGTGAGGGTCTTCTCGTGCCACTGGAAGGCGCCGGCGATCGGCGGCTCGATGTGGATGTTGGCCTCGGTGGATGGGTGGTCCATCTCCGTCAGGAAGGAGATGTTGACCGGCGCACGTGGCCCTACGTCTTCGGCGTCCCAGCGCGGTGAGAAGCGCAGCACCTCAGGCGCGCGTAGTGGCCGCAGGCGCTCCTGCATGGACTGCGAAAGGGCCGGCCTGACGCGCGTGCGAATCGGTTTATCGACGGTGGTGACTTGAAAATAGGCCGCAGCACCGAAGCCGAGGCCGATCAGCATGAGCAGAACGAGGGCGAGGACGAGTTTGCGCATGTGTGTCTCCGATGAACTGACAAACGACGCGTGGCGAACATTATCGGTCGTTTGTCATTCGTCGTTCAGCATCTGGCATTCGACGTTTGTCGGCTGGATTGGTTCAGTGTCAGAAGTCATTCCCCCAAGAATAGCCCCAGGTGCCGCGACACCAGCCAGGCACTGGTCTCAAAGAAGCCGTAGGTTCGGCGCAGCGGTTCTGGATCGGCCGCGCGTTTGGGCCTGGCCGTTGCCTCTGACAAGACCGTCTCCAGTTCATCGATGCGCGCCAGGATTTCGCCCGGCGTGTGCGGCACGGGGATGTCGGCGTAGGTGGCAGGGTGGTCCGGGTAGGTAATGGCCCAGGCCGGCAGCCGTGGTAGAACGCCCAGCGTCACATAGGAATGGGCAAAAGCCAGGGTCTGTTCCAGCGGATAGTAGATTTGGGTATCCGGTTCAAGCTCCAGGTTGAAAGCCTCAAGCCAGTCCCACGTCATCAGCGTCTCTTGAATCAGGTCGCGTAACTCTGAGAGACCCCGCACAGATGTGGTGCGCAGCGCGATCTTGAACCCCTCGCGGACATGGTCGATGTGGTGCAGAGTCAAGCCGAGGTATGCCTGCCGATCGGCTGACAGCGGTTCGTCGCGCCGGCGCACGTACTCTGCGAGAAGCTGCTTGGTTCTTCGCGCAACATTCCCCATGGCGAAGAAGGTTATCAGCGGTTCGTTTGCATCCATACACTCACCTCACGTGTTGATTCCCTGACGCGTGCCGGACCGTGCCGGTTCCCGTGTGCTCATATTATAGGGAGTTTGGTCGTGTCTGTCTAGGCCGGTCGAACCAGTCACGGGGCTGACGTTGACAGTCGAGCCGGTGGCGTATATAATTACCCAGCGAGTCAGACCTGATGACTTTCGGGCCCCCGTGGCGGAATTGGTATACGCGGCAGGTTGAGGGCCTGTGCTCCTCGTGGGCGTGCTGGTTCGAGTCCAGCCGGGGGCATTGAGTTGACAGTCCGGGACCTTTGTGGTATACTACTAATCGAGGTGCCCTGCTTTGATCGTGATGCGCGTAGAGTTTTGAGCCAACACCTTCACATCGGGAGCCAATCTTGTAGCGGAGTCGCCCGTGATTTGATCGGGCTTTCCCGCCAGTAGGCACCCACCTGCGTAAGCAGGTTCAAAACCCGCACACACACGGCATAGCGGGGCCTTTGCTCTAATCAGCCAGCAGCTTATCTGTTGGCTTTTTCTCTTGAACGGCTTTGATGGAAACGAGTAGGCGAGGGGAGTCGCTACAGAGAGCCGGCCATCTGGTGCGAGGCCGATGCACGAAACTCGCCGAAAATCCTTCCGGAGCCGCTGACCGAACGTTGGAGGGAGATTGTTGGATGGCTGGATGGCTAGATGGCTCAAAAGGTGTAGCCATCCAGCCATCCAGCCAACTAGTAGGCTCGGCCGGCCTCATCCACCGTTACCCGGATGCGAGTATCGGAGACGCTCTGGCAAGGGTCTCTCGTACTTGATCGAGTGAGCGGTAATCGCTAACCAGGGTGGTACCGCGGGAGTCGCACGTGCGCTCTCGTCCCTGCAGGGGGACGGGAGCTTTTTTGTGGCTAAGCGATGGCGATAGTGATCCTTCCGCTATCACTATCGCTATCGCTATCACTATCGCTATGGCGTTTCACGGGGGTGTTATGACCCAATTGTTGTATCAGACCGACAGCTACCTGCGCGAGTTCGAGGCGACTGTCACACAGGCGGAGGGCGATGCTGTGGTGTTGGACCGGACGGCGTTTTACCCCGGCGGTGGGGGGCAGCCGGCGGACACCGGCACGCTCGCCGTCGGTGACCAGACCTGGCAGGTGACGAAAGTCAAGAAAAAGGGGGCGGATATCTGGCATCACCTGGACAGCGAAGCGCCACCGCAGGGGTCCAGGGTGATCGGGCGCATCGACTGGGATCAGCGGTACCGGCTCATGCGTACGCACACCGCGCTCCACATTTTGTGCGGTGTGGTCTGGCGCGATTACGAAGCCCAGGTGACAGGCGGCAATATGAAACCGGGCGCGGGTCGCATGGATTTTGAGTTCGAGCGAATGCAGAAGGAACTGGTCCAGGAGATCGAGGGGAAAATCAACGCGGAGGTGGAGGCGGCCCGCGACATCGAGGTTGCCATTCTGCCTCGCGAAGAAGCGTTCCAGATACCAGACCTGATTCGCACCAAGATCAACCTCTTGCCCGAAAGCATCCAGGAGGTGCGCACGGTCCACATCAAGGGTCTCGACCTGCAGGCCGACGGCGGGACTCACGTCGCCAACACGCGCGAGGTCGGACCGATCAGGATCGCCAAGTACGAGAGCAAGGGACGCATCAACAAACGGATTCACATCGAGCTCGGCTGATCCAGATTTGCTCGGCCTGGATCTGACGATCCAGGCCAACAGCGGGGATCTGACGATCCCCTGAGAACGAGTTTGGATCTACTGAGACTGGACGACGAGGCATGAGGCGATTACATCCGGTGACTCACCGCGAGCAGATGGTTGCCCGGGGGGAGTACGTATACCTGAGCGATGGTGAGCCGACAGGGACTGTTGAGGCATGGGAGCTGACTCAACTGCCCGATGGCAGCCGGATCTATCGCGCGGAGGTCGGCGACGGCGTGGGGTTGTGGCACCTGATGCTGGCCCCCGATGGCCGGCCCGATCGCCTGCAGGCGCGCCTGCGCGACGAGGTTGGCCGGCGTTTCGACGCCACGTACACGTTTTTCGGTTATGAGGTGCTGGTAGCCGGCGGCCAGGTGGGCAAGCGAGCCGTGAGGGAAGCGGTCGTGTTGCCGGCGGGGTGTGGGCTGCTTTGGGTTCCGTTCGCCGGTCGGGAGCCCGGGCTGTTGGGGTGTGGGTCGGATGAAAACGACATGCAGCCGGCGGTGTTGTATGTGTTGCGCCGGCGATCGCCGCAGGAGGGCTGGCTTCGTGCCGAGGCCGCCGTGTGCTCTGTGGAACGCGCTGGACGTGGCATGGTGGAGGTGCCGGCTGGCTCATTCGAGGCCGAGGAGGTCGTGTTTGCCGGCCCGGACATGGCCGGCCAGCGTGCGTGGTTTGGCCGGCACGGCACAATGTTGCAGTGGCAGTTGGATGGCCAACCGCAGGCGCTGCTGAGTCGCTATCGAAGGTTTGGCTATGTATGACCCATTTGCAGGACTCCGAAGTTTGAACTCGGTTCCACTATCTTGGAGGTCGTATGTTTGAAGAAGTAAAGTCACAGGTGAGCTTTCCGGAGCTCGAGGAGGACGTTCTGGAACTTTGGCGGGTACAGAACACGTTTGCCAAGAGCCTGGAAATCCGCCAGGACGCGCCCCGCTACGTTTTCTACGAGGGTCCACCGACCGCCAATGGGATTCCCGGTACACATCACGTTCTTGCAAGGGTTTTCAAAGACCTGTTCCCGCGCTATCACACCATGAAGGGAGAATACGTTCTCAGGAAGGGCGGTTGGGATACGCATGGCCTACCTGTTGAGCTTGAAGTCGAGAAGGAACTCGGGCTCAAGAGCAAGCGGGAGATCGAGGAGTTCGGCATTGCGCGGTTCAACGACCTGTGCAAGGAGAGCGTGTTTCGCTACGTGGAAGAGTGGGAGCGAATGACAGAGCGGATCGGCTTCTGGATTGACATGGACGATCCGTATGTCACGCTCAAGAACGAGTACATCGAGTCCGTTTGGTGGATCCTGAAACAACTGTGGGACAAGGACCTGATCTACCAGGGATTCAAGGTGGTGCCGTACTGCCCGCGCTGCGGGACACCGTTGTCGGACCACGAGGTAGCGCTGGGATACCGCCAGGCGGATGACCCATCGGTCTACGTGCGCTTCCCACTGCGCGACGAGCCGGATACCTACTTCCTGGTCTGGACCACTACCCCCTGGACCCTACCGGGCAACGTCGCCCTGGCCGTCGGCGAGGATCTGGACTATGCCATCGTCCGGCAGGATGGCGAGAGGCTCATCCTGGCCCGCGACCTGGTGGAGGAAGTGATCCAGGGGGACTACGAAGTGACGCATGTGGTCAAGGGCAAGGAGATGCTGGGAATGCACTACCGGCCGTTGTTCACGTTCTTGCCCACAGAAAAGGATGCGTACTACGTGGTCCCAGGCGATTTCGTTTCGACCGATGAAGGAACCGGCATCGTACACATCGCGCCGGCCTTCGGCGCCGAGGACATGGAGGTCGGTCAGACGCACGACCTGCCGATGTTCCAGACCGTGAACGAGCGCGGCGAGTTCATCGACGCAGTGACGCCCTGGCGGGGTCTGTTCGTCAAGCAGGCCGATCCCCAGATCACCGAGGAGTTGAAAGATCGCGGGCTGTTGTACGCCGCTGGAACCTACACCCACACCTATCCGTTCTGCTGGCGATGCCGATCTCCGCTACTTTACTACGCGCGCCCAACGTGGTATATTGAGACCACGCGCGTCAAGGAGCGGCTGCTGGCCAACAACCAGCGGATCAACTGGGCGCCGGAACACATCAGGGACGGCCGGTTCGGGAACTGGCTGGAGAACAACGTCGATTGGGCGCTGGGTCGTGAGCGGTACTGGGGCACGCCGCTGCCAGTGTGGGTGTGTCAGAAATGTGGCGAGAAGAAGTTCGTCGGCAGCGTGCGAGAGCTTGAGGAAGGCGCTGGCCGGCCTCTGAACGGCCTGGACCTGCATCGGCCCTACATCGACGAGGTTGTGCTGAACTGCCAAACGTGCAGCGGGGAGATGCACCGGGCGCCGGAACTCATCGACGTCTGGTTCGACTCCGGCGCCATGCCGATCGCCCAGTGGCACTACCCGTTCGAGAACCAGGAGATGTTTGACGAGCAGTTCCCCGCCGACTTCATCTGCGAGGCGGTGGATCAGACGCGGGGCTGGTTCTACACGCTCCACGCCGAATCGACGCTGCTGTTCGATGAGCCTTGCTTCCTGAACTGTGTCTGCCTGGGGTTGATCCTGGACGAGAAGGGCGAGAAGATGTCCAAGTCCAAAGGCAACGTCGTCGATCCGTGGTCGGTGCTCAACGTACACGGAGCGGACGCGCTGCGCTGGTATCTGTACACCGCCTCGCAGCCCGGCGAGTCGCGCCGGTTCTCGGTCAACCTGGTGGGCGAGGTTGTGCGCAAATTCCTGCTGACCCTGTGGAACACGTACAGTTTCTTCGTCACCTATGCAAACATCGATCAATTTGACCCAGCGACAAGCGAAGAGGTGCCGGCAGCGGAGCGGCCAGCCCTGGATCGCTGGATCCTGAGCGAGCTTCACAACCTGGTGCGGCACGTGGATGAGGGGCTGGAGAAGTACGACGTGACCGGCGCTGCGCGACCCATCCAGGCCTTCGTCGATGACCTGAGCAACTGGTACGTGCGGCGATCTCGCCGGCGCTTCTGGAAGAGCGAGCACGACACCGACAAGACGGCCGCCTACCAGACATTGTACGAAGTGCTGGTCACACTCAGCAAGTTACTGGCGCCGTTCATGCCGTTCATGTCCGACGCCATGTATCAGAACCTGGTGCGCTCGGTTGACCCGGATGCGCCAGAGAGCGTGCATCTGACCGACTTCCCGACGTACAACCCGGATCTCATCGACGAGTCGCTGATGTTCGACACCCGCCTCGTGATGCGGGTCGCCAGCCTGGGGCACGCCGCGCGAAACAAAGCCCAGATGAAAGTCCGGCAACCGCTGGCTGCAGCCGTGGTGCAGACCCGCACGCCGGCTGAGCAGGCAGCGCTGGAGGCACTGGCCGAACAGCTTGAAGAGGAGTTGAACGTCAAGGAACTGCGCTTCGTGGGTGACGGCGCCCTGGTCGATTACGAGGTGAAGCCGGTCCACGCGAAGCTCGGTCCCAAGTATGGCGCGCTGTTGCCCCGCCTGTCCGAAGCGTTGGCCGGGCTGCCGGCAGACGCCGTCGCCCGTAAAGTGCAGGCCGGCGAGCCGGTCGAACTGAATGTCGACGGCCAGGTGCTTGAGCTGTTGCCAGAGGAGGTTCAGGTCAGTAGCGTGGACAAGGCCGGCTATGCCGTCGCCGAAGAGGGTGGAACCGTTGTCGCCATCCAGACGGAGCTGACGGACGAGTTGGTTCGGGAGGGCTTGGCGCGCGAGGTTGTCCGGCGCATTCAAACCTCGCGCAAAGAGGCCGGCTTCGAGCTGGATGATCGAATTCGCACGTACTACCAGGCCGGCGAGCGACTGGCATCGGTCATCGTGGAGCACACAGCGTACATCACAGCCGAGACGTTGACCGAGGAACTCGTCGAGGCGAAACCGCCGGCCGGCGTCACGTCGAGCACATTCAACATTGATGGGGAGACACTTGCCCTCGGCGTAGAACGCCTGTCTTGAGCGGTCGAACGAAGGAGTGTAACACAGATGGCACAAGAGGAAAAGTCTCCATACGACCAAGAGTTGTTGGATGAGGCGAGAGAGGTATTGACTCAGGCCAAGAAGTGGATGGAGCAAGGCGTCGCGGTCGGAGATCAGGAGGTCATCGACTATATTGGTGGCGTGAATGCCGGCATTGATCAGCACCAGGCAGATGATGCTTCGGCCATCTACGACCAGGCGCTGGCTTTCACGCTGCGCAACACGCTGGCCACCACTCTGACAGTGGTCAAGGATGCGCTCAAGGCCCTGGATGACGGGACCTATGGCCGCTGCCGCATCTGTGGGGTGTGGATTGATGCGGAGCGCCTGCGAGCGCTGCCCTTTACCGACCTCTGCATCACGTGCGCCGAGAAGAAGAGTCGCGGATTCGAGCCGCCGACGTACTGATGCCCGATCGGTGAACTTGCCGGCGGTTAATGAATGCACTAGAATTGGTGTTGTGCGAGACTCTATCCGTGACCGTGTGCTGCTTGCGTTTTTCGCTCTCCTGATCTTTGGAGCAGATCAGGTCAGCAAGTACCTGGTGCTGACCCGTCTGACGCTGGGCGAATCCTGGAGCCCGGTTGCCTTTCTTGACAGATATATCACTGTGACGCACGTGATCAATCCGGGCGCGGCGTTCGGCCTGTTCCCGGACCAGGGAAGCCTGTTCGCAGTGATCGCCGTCATCGTTGTGGTGGCCATTGTGATCTACTACCGATTCCTGCCGGCTCACAACTGGCTCGTCCGCTTGAGCCTGGGGCTGCAACTCGGCGGCGCTCTGGGGAACCTGGCTGATCGGCTCCAGCATGGCTACGTGGTTGACTTCATCGATTTCAAGATCTGGCCCGTTTTCAACCTGGCCGATATGGCGATTGTCACCGGAGTCGGCATTTTGGCCTACTTCTTGATGCAAGAACCTGAAGAAGGCGATCAGGGTCCATCAGAGTCCGATGACGGTGTGGATAGTGTGATAGATGTGGGCCTGCGGGAGGGTAGCGAGATCACGCCGTCGCGTTACTAGACGTATTGCGTACTGCGTATTCGGTGTGTGCAGTATCCAGTAGAACTCGAATGCGAGTCAGAGAAGTGGATCACCGAGGCAATACCGTCTCGGTGATTGTTTTTGGTGTGGATTCATGAGAGACGAGCGCGTTGTTGAGCGGACCATCGGCGAAGAGGATTCCGGCCAGCGCATCGACAAGTTCCTGGCGGCTGAGATTGCGGATCGCTCCCGTGCTCAAATCCAGGAACTGGTCAAAGCAGGTCTCGTGACGGTCCTTGGGAGCATCGTCAAGCCCAGCTATCGACTGGCAACTGGCGACGTGGTCATTGCCCGTGTGCCACCCGAGGAAGAGGCGGAGTTGATTCCTCAGCCGATGCCGCTGCACGTGGTGTACGACGATGATGACGTCGTGGTCGTCAACAAGCCGGCCGGCATGGTCGTGCATCCTGCGCCGGGACACCAGGCGGGAACGTTGGTCAATGCACTGCTGGCGCGTTTTCCTGAGATCGCGGGTCTCGCCGAGGGGGAACACGAACCAACTCGCCGGCCCGGCATCGTGCACCGCCTGGACAAGCAGACATCCGGCCTGATTCTTGTGGCGAAGCACGAAGCAGCCCGCCAGTTCCTGCAGCGCCAATTCAAGGAGCGGGAAGTTCAGAAAACATACATTGCGTTGGTCGAAGGCCGGCTGCAGCCGCCATCCGGGATTATCGACGCGCCCATTGGGCGCCACCCACAGCGCCGCCAGCGCATGGCCGTTCTTCAACGGAGCGGGCGCCCCGCGAAGACCGTCTATCACCTCATCGAGTATTTGAACGACTACTCGCTGATCTCTGTTCAACCCATCACGGGGCGGACGCACCAGATCCGCGTGCACCTGGCAGCCATAGAGCATCCCGTGGTGGGTGATGGCGTGTACGGATACCGCCGGCAACGCCTTGGCATTGGCCGGCAGTTCCTGCACGCGTGGAAGCTGGCGCTTACGTTGCCCTCGGGCGAGGCACGCGAGTTCATCGCGCCGCTGCCGGCTGATCTACGTCATGTCCTCGTCGAGTTAACCGGCCGGGTTCCAGAGGAGTTGTTGTAGGGCGAGGCAAGTCGGGGTGAGGGTACACCAGCCAACAGACTTGCTCCCCGACTTAGCCCCGCCCCGACGACTCAAGATTTCTCTTCTGTTTTTTCCTCGGTCTCGACCTCGCCGGCCTCCTCCTCACCAGTGCTGGCGCGCCGGAATTCGCGGATGCCCTTTCCCAACGCCCCGCCCACTTCCGGCAAGCGCCCCACGCCGAAAACGATGAGGATAATGACCAGCAAGACCACCAGCTCAGGTACGCCGAGCGATGGTATCATATCTCTATCCTTTCCCTATCCGATGGACGGATGTCACCTCCTGACACGCGTGGATTATACTATATTTCCGTGCCACAAACAAGGTGATGGACCCGGTTTGACACCAGGCCGGCGGGTAGCTATAATCTTTTTCACTATAACTTGCTTTGATCTCGGGGAAGTGGCGGAATTGGCAGACGCGCATGATTTAGGATCATGTGGGGCAACCCGTGGGAGTTCGAGTCTCCCCTTCCCCACCAACGGCTGTCGATGTAAGCAGTTGTCCACGTATAACTTCCACTGTTGCTCCGGCTGGATTACCAAATCCAGCCTCCATGTCGCCGGATTTGGCAATCCGGCGAGAGCAAAAACCGCGAAGCTAGGCGTTTCCAGGAAGATAATTGCCCCACTTCGCTCGGCCTGGATTGCCAAATCCAGGCCAGGCCCGCCGGATTTGGCAATCCGGCGGGAGCAGTTGGGATAGTTTGATTTCTGGAACCGCCTTATATGTGGACAAATCCCGAGAGCTCGCGAATGATGTGCTGGTATTCTCTACCTCATTGTCGGGCCGGAAACGAACCCATAATACGGCGAATCTTGATGGGAATCGAGCTGGATCGTGCGCGACCGTTCGTCTGATTCCCAGTTCGCCGTAGCGCTTCTCCGCAGAAATCTTCCTCTTCTGATCCTCAGTCTGATCGTCGTCCTCGCGCCGGCCACGGCGGCAGCCGGCCATTTCTCCGCCGCCACGTCGGTCAGCGCGCGAGCTGTGCCACAGCGACCGCTGTATGCCCTGCTCGAAGCGAGCCAGACTTCCTCCCCCGACGGCATCTACCCCGTCTTCAGGCCGGCAGACCCCGCCTCCGGGACGGCACGCCAGGCAACGCGCCTTCTGGAGCAATCGTACGCCCGACAGGCATTGGTGCTGCACTGGTATGCCCTGAACTACCTGGCCCACCAACCCGGTGTTGACCCCACCGTGGCAGATGAGCCGACCTATCTGTTCCTCGGCGGCAGCGGGGGGTACGCTGATCTCGGTTTCTGGCTGGAGGATGACTTGGGTCAGATGCTTGACAAGCGCACGACGCACTACGTCGGGGGAGTGACCATCGGCGAGGGCTACTTCGGCGACTTCGAGCAGCTCTTCCCCCACGAGGTGGGCCACGCCATCCTTCAGGAACTAGCCGGCTGGCAACAGGGCGCGCTGGCAGCGCAGGTTCACCAGGTAACAATGGTGACTGACTACTTCTACGCCTTCAATGAAGGTTGGGGGGAACATTTTCAGGCCGTCGCTGTGGATCACACGACAAACTCCCGATTGCAGGCCCGCCGTGAGATGCCGCTTGCAGGTGGCGAGCAGGGACCTTACGCCCGCCTGGCCAGAGAGTTGAACCGGCAGTGCCTCCTCTGCCCTGCCACGCTGACGCTACCACTCTGGTACAGCCAACGCGAAAGCCATTTACGGTACGCAGGCGTGAAAACCAACCTTTTCGCCTACCAGCCGGCGGCGCCGGACGTGCTTGTACAACGCGATGATCCACATGCGGCTCTGCTCTATCAGTCAGTTGTACCACCCGACAGGGCCGGCTCCCTCAAGAACAGCCCGCAGATGCTGGCCAGCGAGGGGGTGGTTGCCACGCTTTTCTACCGGTTGGTGAACGACCCGTTCTTGCAGCAAAGCTATCGCGAGCCGGCCTTCTACGATCCCTATCTCCCACCGGAAGACAACGTCGATTGGTCGCACACCTCTCCACAGGAGCTATTCAGCCCGATGGAGAACGTCTACCTAAAGCTGTTCCATGTCTTCGCCCGCCACGTGCGCCTTGACGGTGATCTCCTCGGCGAGTCGCCGGCCATCCAAATGGTGAAGGGCTACGCGATGGAGTATCCCGATGAAGCAGAGTCGCTCTACGACGTGTTCCTCGACGTTACCCAGGGAGTTACCGTGGAGCCGCGGGCGCTGCGGATGGCTCAAGATCGGGTGGCCGGCGAACATGAGGCATATTTGCGGGATCTGCGCCAACGGCTGCTGGCCGGCCAGGTGAGGGTCGATTCTGCACTGCCGCCCCAAATCTGGCTGCGCAACCCCGACACGGAAGTGGGTGCGGGCGTGTTCGACGTCTACCGCAGCCTGCCCAGGCCCTATCACTTCAACCTGAACGCCGCAACTATCGTCGATCTGCGCACCGTGCCAGGCGTCGATGCTGAACTTGCACGCCAGATTGTCCAGGTTCGAGATAAGCGCAGTGGGTTTGATCGCCTGGAGGGGTTAGCCGGCGTTCCCGGCATGACGCCCGAGACCATGGACCGCTTCCGCAACATGCAAAGCGCCATGTACGTATGGATTAACGAGGGGGCGAGCAATCCAGAGGATGTGGCGCTGAGCCTGTCGCCAGTGATCTGGTTGTTGGTGTGGCGGCTGCTCGCGCAACTCGCTCTGGCCTGGGTCGTGGCCGGCCTGGTCTTCGGTGTCGGGCGCACGTTGCAGAGGATAACTGCGACGCGCCTGGGTCTCGAGGCGAGCCCAACTGGCCAGGACCATGCCGGCGCGAAAGCACGCTGGATCGTCCAGCGTGGGGGATGGATATTCATCCCGGTTATCCTGCCGGTGACGCTGTTCTTCCTCGTGCAATTGCTGCTGATTGCGTTCAACAGCAGCCGGCAGGTTTCCCCGCTGATCTTCGCCCTTGCGGTGTGGCTCATCCTTGTCCTGCTCCCTGCAGGCCGGCGGGCTGTCCGGCGCAGGCAGAGCAGCGGTGTCGCGCTCCACCACGCCGGCTGGGCGCTGATCACGTATGTTGCCATGTTCGCTGCGCTGGGTTGGTTGGCCGGCGTCTGATGCATCGTTAGACCTCGGAGGTCTGGAACGGGCACCCGGTAGCAAACTAGCCCAAAACTAGCTCGAACTTCGCAAAGAAAGTTACCTCTGAGACCTCCGAGGTCTGGACACTGATTATTTTGAAAGGTCTTGGCTTTGAGACAGAAAGGAGGGTTCCCGTGTCACCGGACACTTTCGGCAATCTGTTGATCATTGTCGGCGGACTGTGCGGCGTAGGTGTGCTCGGCCTGTTCGTAGCCAGCCTGATCTGGGTGTATATCGATGCCCAGGCACGGGGCAAGACGGGCTGCCTTTGGTCACTGATTGCCTTTTTCACCTGGCCGTTCGGCGTTTTGGCCTACTTTCTCCTGCGCGACAAGCCAGTGAAACTTTGAAGGCCGCCTGCCAATGATCCGTTCCACGACGGACCGCCCCGTCCTGCCGCACTATGCCTTCTCTACCACATGGATTCTCACCACGGTTGGCCTGGGTTGGCTCGTGCTACAGGGGCATCACGACTTTGAGTCCAGAGTAACCGTCCCCGCTTTGGTGGCCATGCTTGTCTGCACCGCGACCCTGATGTGGTGGCTGCCGGCCCCGTCGCCGATGGAGCAGCCGGCGACTACCCCCACGCGGCGCGGTTGCTTCGCCCTGGCCGTCGTGGGCCTGGCAGGTATCCTCTTCGGGCTGGTCGCGCTGGCCGGGAGAGCACTTCTGGTGGCTTTTCCAGTAGCGGCCGTCGTCGCGTTGGCCGTGCTGCGGCAGCGCCCTTCCAGGCAAGAGGTGCTCTACTCCCTGGGACTGGCCCTGGTGGCCGGGATCGCCGGCCTTGGTGCTGGCTGGATCACAGTGGACGTGCCGCCCACGTTGTGGGCCGGCTTGCAGGTGGCGCTCGTGCTGACCGGGCTCCTCGCCGGCTGGGCCATCCTCCGGCACGTCGGTCTCCTGGAGATCGGTGTTGGCCGCAGCCTGTTCCTCACTGAGGGCACAGTCGCCGCACTGCGCAGCTTTGGAAGGGGTATGCTCATCGGAATACCCTGGGCACTGCTGCTCGTGGCGCTGGGTGGCTCCAACAACGACACGTGGGTGCGATTGTGGTGGCAGCCGTTGGTAGCGATCCAGCCTGGCATTGCCGAGGAGGTGTGGGGGCGTGTGTTCCTGATCTCGCTGCTCTTCCTGGCTTTGCGGCGTGTGGGTCGAACCAGGCTTGCGCTCACCGGTGCCGTGGTCGTCGCCGGCTACTGGTTCGCTTACCTGCATACCGATCGTGGTCTGAGTCTGAACACCGTTTTCAGTACACTCATGATGGGCACCCTGTACAGCCTGCCTCTGTCCTACATCTGGCTCCGCAGTGGCCTGGAGACGGCTGTCGGCTTTCACTTCTGGCAAGACTTCGTGCGTTTCGTTGCCGCCTTCCTCCTGAATCAGAGCTCGTGGTTGTGATGATGGGTATCTCCTGAATCCGATGGCAATAATCTTCATTTGGAGGTTTGTGGGCAGGTCTGGCTCAGCATCTTGCTGCCGGCGCTGCTCTTCTGCCTGCGTCACCTGCCGCTGGACCTGTACGAGGGGCACGCGGGACTGGCCGGCTGGTCGGCGCGCCTGTTGGAACTCTACGGCCTGGCGCTGATTCTGGGGCTGACCCGCCGGCGGAGCCGCTCCATCGCGCCGACGGTGGTGCTGCACGCTGTGCTGTGGTGGCTGGTCATCTTCCAGGTGGCGACTTGAGGCGCTGCGCGCTGCGCGCTGCGCAAGCCCGGGCTTCATCTACACTTGACCCTGAAACGCCCTGCCCTATAATCTTAAGTGGAGGTGAACTCAATGAACGCCCGTGAGGTTTTTGGACATTGGGACACGGTGCGGCGCGACCTGCTACGCGGGTTGGAGAGGTTTACCGAGGAGGATCTGGACTTCCAGCCGGCGCCGGCCTACCAGCGCACCGTGGGCGACATCGCCCGCCACATCGCCGAGGCCGAAGACGGCTGGTTCCACTACGTGGTGCGTGGCGAGCACTCGGCCTGGCCCGACTACCCCCGCGAAGCGTACCCGAACTGGGAGAGCATCACCAAGGCTTTGGAGCGCGTGCATCATAAAACTCTGGCTTGGCTGGAAACCGTAGACCAGGCCGATCTGAACCAGGCAGTGACTACGCCCTGGGATGAGGAGATTTCCCTGCGGTGGATCATCTGGCACGTGCTGGAGCACGAGATTCACCATCGGGGCGAACTGTTTCTGTGCCTGGGGCTGCTGGGCCAGGACTCCGGACATTTGAAGGATGTGACCTACATGAATGGTTTTGGACCCCCATCAACAGGTTTGCCCGAATCATGAGAGGGTCTCATCGAAGAGCAAGAACGGCAAGGCGACAGGTAACTACCTTGACAACGTGATATTGCCAAGATAGTTACCACGACAGAACCGACGATAGGAGAAAGGCAATGGATGACAGATTCTCGCTAAAGCGACTTCGCCGGTTGATTGCCGGCAAGGCCGAAGAGCCTGAGGACGAAATGAGCGGCAAGTTCTCGTTGAAACGGTTCTACAAGGAACTCAACATCTCCCAGGACGAACGGCCACTCATCGATGAAGCGATGGGCAAAGGACTGGAGAAGTACTACTCCGATCTTTACGGCTACGACAAGTACGGCAAGGAGCCGGTCTTTCTGATCGACGAGCGCATGGGGGAGCCGTATATCTTCGGCTACGCCGCAGTGCGGATTCTTCACCACGAGGGTATCTCGGCCCGAACAAAACGGGCGGTAGCGGAGTACACCCTCGCCATTACCCGTCCAGGTGGAGAGTTTGGGACGCCGCACGGATTGTCGGTAGCGGTAAGTTATCTGGTGGCGGGCGGGCACCTGCGCGGCCAGCAACTCGCCTCGGCTGTCCGCAGCCTGGCGGGGGAACAGGATGTCTTCGTGAGCATGACGGCTGAGGACACGCGCGCGCTCACCGATGGTCTCATCGCCGACCAGGAGCTTTCTCTTGAGGAGCGGCTGGACCTGCTCAACTTCCTTCTCATTCGGTGTCAGTACGCCTTCGCCCGAGGCAAGGAGATGCTGGAACGTGCGCTGGAAACGCCGGCCATATCGCGGGAGCAGAAGAAAACCCTTTGCACCTGGATCATCCACGGCCGGGCACAGGGCCGTCAGGAGGGTCTCAACGTGTTGGAGGCTCTGATGCGGGGGGAGGAGGCCGGCGCCTTCCCGCAGCTCACTGCGGCATCGCTGGGCCTGGTGCCTGAGTACCTGAAGCGCCATGCCATCGTTGGCCTGGCTCAGGTCGAAGGCGATCCGGCTGCTGTGGCACGGCGCTATCTGGGAGCGGGTAAGCGGTACGACGCCGTGCCCTTCGATCAGGCCGTGGGCGACATCATCGAGACCTATCATGCGGAGATGTCTCCCGCTGAGGTACGGGAAATGGTGGAGCAAGGAGCTCGGGCCAGCGCCTTTCAGACGCGGCTGCGCTTCTATCAGTTGGGGTTGAAGTTGTACGGACCACAGTTCATCCGCCCGGCGCTGGAAGATCGAAGCAAGAAGGTTCAGAAGTGGGCCAGGAAGCAGTTGAAGGAGAAGTAGCCCAGAAACCAGGTTTCTCAGAGAAACCTGGTTTCTTCCCCCGTAGCAAAAGGAATGACGATGGATGACCACGAACTGTGGGAACTGACCCACGAGGCCTGGGCCGCGCTTGGTGCCCACCTCGATCCAATCATCGAGCGCCTGAGCGCCGAGAGCGGAGTGGACCATGCAGCCTGGGGCTTACTACTGGCCGCCCTCACCTTGGAGCCGGAGACGACGACGCCGGCGCGCCTCCAGGTGCGCGGTCCCTACACAGCCGCCGAGGGCTACCGCACACGCCTGGCAGCCGCAGCCGAACAGGGCCATCTGACCGAAGTAGCGCCCGACGAGTACCGGCTGACGGATACCGGCCATGCCGCGACCCAACGTTTCATCGAGGAGCTACGAGCCATCATGGCCGACGTTGACCCGCTGCCTCCGGCGGACTCACAGCGACTCGCCGGCCTGTTCGACCGCCTGGTACAATCCAGCCTCCACACCCCACCTCCGCCAAATACCTGGTCGATCCGGCTGAGTCACCGCCTCATGCCGGCTCCCCATCCGCCGCTGCCCTACACCGAGCAGGCCATCTCCTGCCTGGCCGGCTACCGCGACGATGCCCACCTGGCCGCCTGGCAACCGAGCGGCCTCAGCGCCACGGCGCTGGAATCACTGACGTTGCTGTGGCGCGGCGAGGCCAACTCCTTCGACGCGGTGTGCGAGAAGCTGGCCCACCGTGGTCACCCGCGTCAGGTCTACGCCGGCGCCCTGACCGAGCTGCGTGAGCGTGGGTTCGTCGCGGGACCGGACAGCTCGCCGCGCGTGACCGATGCCGGCCAGACCTTCCGCGACCAGGTCGAAGCGGACACCGACCGCTACTTCTTCGCACCCTGGTCCTGTCTGGACGAGGCTGAGAAGGCCGAGTTGTCCGGCTTGCTGAGCCGGCTGCGGGATGAGTTGAGCAGAAAGGCCTGAGAGGAAAGCCGTGACCCAACGGACAGTCACCCTGCTGGGCAACCAGATGGACGATGCCTGGCAGACCCTGCGCCGCCGGCTGGAGGGTCTGACCGACGAGGAGTTCTTCTGGGAACCTGTTCCAGGCTGCTGGACGGTCCATCTTGCAGAGGACGGCCACTGGGTAGCGGACTGCGCGGAGCCGGCACCCGAGCCGCCACCCTTCACCACCATCGCCTGGCGGCTGGTCCACGTGGCGGCCTGCAAGGTCATGTACCACGAATATGCCTTCGGACCAGGAAGACTCACATGGGACGACCTGGAGATCCCTCACACCGCGACAGATGCCATTGCCCGGCTGGAAGAAGGCCACCGCCGGCTGCGTGCCGCACTGGAGGGGCTGATGGACGCCGGCCTGGAGGAAATGCGGCTCACCAACTGGGGCGAGCTTTGGCCCACCTGGTGCATCTTCTGGACCATGATCTACCACGACCTGCACCACGGGGCCGAGATCGGTTGCCTGCGCGATCTGTACCGGGCGACGCGGCGCAAGAGATCGTAGGAGCAGGTGTCGCATGGTCGCCTGACGGTTCGAGTGATCTGGCCTGATGCCGGCCCTTGCCTTTCGACGTTTGCTGCTTTCCACCACACACGGCCCAAGTGCCGGCTGACAAACAGCATCAGGGCCCCGCCGGACACTCCTCCACGTGCAG
>JBHHTZ010000008.1:0-21158 GCA_046753605.1 Anaerolineae bacterium | reverse complement strand
AGTGCGAAGAGGTGAGGAATTATGGCACGTATCGCAGGAGTTGACCTGCCACGGGACAAGCGATCCGAGATTGCGCTCACATACATCTATGGCATAGGCCGCACCCGCAGCCAGAAGATTCTGGCGGCAACGGGCGTGAGCCCCGATACGCGGATCAGGGATCTGACAGAGCAGGAAGTGAGCGCCCTGCGGAGTTTCATTGACAGCAGCTACAAGGTCGAGGGCGACTTGCGGCGCGAGGTGAACCAGAATATCAAGCGCCTTCAGGAGATTGGTTGCTATCGCGGGCTGCGTCACCGACGTCATCTGCCGGTGCACGGTCAGCGTACGCGCACCAATGCGCGTACCCGAAAGGGACCGAAGAAGACCGTGCCCGGTCGCAAGCGCTCGCGGGCGAAGAAGTAGTAGAGAAGCGGAGGAGAAGTGTGGCACGAAGACGAGGGCGTCGCGCAACGCGCCGGGGACCACGCAAGAACGTCCCCTATGCGCGAGCGTATATTCAGGCGACGTTCAACAATACGATCATAACGTTCACGGACCAGCAGGGCAACACTGTGACATGGGCCAGCGCCGGCTCGGCTGGGTTTAAGGGCTCGCGCAAGAGCACGCCCTACGCTGCGCAGTTGGCCGCTCAGAGCGCGGCCAAGCAGGCGTTGGACCACGGCGTACGGGAGGTGGATGTTCTTGTCAAGGGGCCAGGTCCCGGACGCGAGGCTGCGATTCGCTCCCTTCAGGGTGTCGGTCTGAGAGTGAAGTCTATAACTGACATAACTCCCATCCCGCATAATGGTTGTCGTCCGAGGAAGAAACGCAGGGTGTAGTTAGTGATCAGTAACCAGTAATCAGTGATCAGTAATCAGTAATCAGTCACTGTCCACATTGTGAACCGATAACTGATTACTGATTACTGATAACTGATTACTGGTTACTGGTAACTGGACACAGGAGGACTGAGAGTTTGGCACGATATACGGACGCAGTGTGCAAGCTGTGCCGGCGCGAAGGTGATAAGCTTTTCTTGAAGGGCGAGCGTTGTTTCACACCCAAATGCGCCATAGAGAAGAGGGGTTATCCGCCAGGAATGCATGGTCGGCGCCGGCAGTTCCGGCGCCGCACGTCGGACTATGGCTTGCAACTGCGGGAAAAACAGAAGGCGAAGAGAATCTACGGCGTGATGGAACGCCAGTTTCGACGATATTTCAACGAAGCACTGAAGGTCAAGGGTATGACCGGCGCGACATTGTTGCAGACCCTTGAGCGCCGGCTGGACAACGTTGTCATGCGGCTCGGGCTGGCAGATTCCCGATCCCAGGCACGTCAGTTGGTGACGCACGGCCACATTACGGTTAATGGCCGCAAGATGAACGTGCCCTCGTACCTGGTTAGAATCGGTGATCAGATTGGCATCCGGCCTCAGAGTCGCAAGAACGGCCATTTCACCGCTTTGTCTGATGCACTGGATGCCGGCGTGGTACCGGAATGGCTTCGGCTGGACATTCAAGAGATGAGCGGACAAGTGTTGGATTTTCCCAGCCGGGAACAGATTCAAGAACCGATCAACGAGCAGTTGGTCGTGGAGTACTACAGCCGCTAGTAGAGCCGGGGAGTTGCGAGCTGCGAAGGCCGTGCAGTTCATTAGGAGGGGTTGACGTTGAAAACTCAGGTACCATCGATTGAGACAGATGCGCTCACGCGAGACTATGGGCGATTCACGATGTCTCCGCTGGATGGCGGATACGGCACAACATTAGGAAATGCACTGCGGAGGGTGTTGCTCTCATCTCTGTCCGGTGCGGCCGTTACGGCCATGAAGATAAACGGCATCCATCATGAGTTTTCGCCCATTCCGCATGCCAAGGAGGATACCACCAGGCTGCTCTTGAATCTTAAGCGGTTGCGCCTGCACTCCCGTGCTGAAAACGGCACACGCATGTACCTGGAAGCTCGGGGCGAGGGTGTTGTTACCGCGGCTGACATCCAGGCGCCACCAGAGGTCGAGATTCTCAACCCCGAGCTGGAGCTGCTGACGCTGGATTCTGACGAAGCGAACATCGAGATGGAGCTGACGGTCGGAACGGGTCAGGGGTATTCACCGGCTGAGGAACGGGCGGGGCTGCACCTCGGTGAGTTGCCGGTGGACGCGATCTTCAGCCCGATTCGCAAGGCCAGCTATCAGGTTGAACAGACTCGTGTTGGCCGGATGACCAACTTCGATCGGCTGACAATAGAGATCTGGACCGACGGGACCATATCGCCGACCGATGCGATGCGGCAGGCGGCTCAGATCCTCGTCGATCAATTCAAACTGATAGCGAGCTACGGTCTGGAGATTACCGAAGACGAGCGAGAAGCCGACGAAGGCATCCCACAGACTATCTACGAGACGCCTATCGAGGATCTCGATCTATCTGTTCGGGCTTACAATTGTTTGAAGCGTGCCGGCATAATCCAGGTTGGAGAGATCGTCGAACGACTGCGGCGCGGCGATGACGAGATGCTCGTGATCCGCAACTTCGGCCAGAAGTCGCTGGACGAGTTGAAGGAGAGTTTGCAGGCCCACGGCTTCTTCGAATACGTGACAGAGGAACAAGGACAGCCAGAGGCGCTAGAGGAAGAGGTAGCATGAGGCACCGGGTAGCTAAGAAGAAGCTGAATCGCAATACGGCTCATCGAAAGGCGCTGTATCGCAACCTGATTACCGATCTCTTTCGGTACGAGCGGATCCAGACAACGGAAGCTAAGGCAAAGGCGATACGACCCTACGCGGAAAAGCTCATCACCCTGGCCAGGCGTGGTGACTTGCACGCCCGCCGGCAGGTTCTGAAATGGGTCCGCGAAAAGGAAGTAGTGGATCATCTCTTCTACGCGATTGCACCATCCTTTGAAGACCG
The DNA here is from genome assembly GCA_046753605.1 of Anaerolineae bacterium. Classification (GTDB taxonomy): domain Bacteria; phylum Chloroflexota; class Anaerolineae; order Epilineales; family JAANWY01; genus JBHHTZ01. The sequence continues at coordinate 18,267 of JBHHTZ010000008.1, read as the reverse complement.
ACCCGGAGGGTATACCCGGATCATTAAGCTCGGCCGGCGTCAGGGAGATGCTGCGCGCGTTGCCATTATCGAACTGGTCGAAGGCGAAGATTGATACACGCTGGAGCGTTGCACGTTCCGTGGGGCGGTGGCGACAAGCTGGGCGTTCAGCGTGTAACGCGTGTATGTGCTAGCGAATGAGTGGTCGCCACCTGATGGCAGTCGTCGAGTACGACGGCACCGGGTATCATGGTTCTCAGTTTCAAGCTAACGCGCTGACGATTCAGGAAGCCACGGAGCAGGCGCTGGCCAAGGTTTCACAAGAGCACGTTCACATCAGATTTGCTGGACGGACGGATGCCGGCGTCCATGCCACTGGTCAGGTGGTGGACTTTTGGACCACCTGGCGGCATTCGGTGGCTGACCTGCAGAGGGCGTGGAATGCCGTGTTGCCGGCGGACATCGTGATTCGCCAGCTTCGGCCAGCGCCACCGGACTTCCATTCGCGGCATAGCGCGCGCAGTCGAATCTACCGCTACAGCATCTGGAACCAGCCCATTCGTTCACCGCATCATCGGCGGACACACTGGCACGTGAAACAGCGGTTAGACGCCGAGCGTATGGCTGAGGCCGGCCAGGTTCTGGTTGGGGAGCACGATTTTCGAGCCTTTGGCGCGCCAATGCAGCCCGATGGCCCGACGGTTCGGCGGGTGGAGCGCGTCGCTGTGTGGCGTGAGACTGACGAAGTGTTCGTTGAAATCGAGGCGAACGCGTTTCTGCGACGCATGGCACGGCGCATCGTAGCAGCGTTAGTATCTGTCGGAGATGGCCGGCTGACCAGGGACGAGTTGGCAGGTATCCTGAGGTCTGCAGATCCGGCCCGCTTCCAGGGTGCGGCGCCGGCACACGGCCTGTGTCTGATCAGAGTGGAATACTAGCTTGACGTTATCAGTAATCAGTGAGACCGTTCACTGGCTACTGATCACTGATCACTGATTGTTGAGGAGTCATAGTTGTGAGAACGTATATCACCAAGCCCGATCATATCAAGCGTCAGTGGTGGGTGGTTGACGCGGAGGGGCAGACTTTGGGCCGGCTGGCTTCGGAGGTTGCGAAGGTCCTCCGAGGGAAGCACAAACCCTACTACGCCCCCAACCTCGATTGTGGGGATTTCGTGATCGTGCTCAATGCCGACAAGATTCACGTCACCGGAAACAAGCTGGACAACAAAATCTACTACCGGCATTCGGGCTATCCGGGCGGAATCAGGGGCGTGACGTTACGTGAGCAGTTGGCGAAGCACCCGACTCGCGCGGTGCGAAAGGCTGTGTGGGGGATGCTCCCGCACAATCGGCTGGGCCGGCGCATGATCAAGAAATTGAAGATCTATGCTGATAGCACGCACCCGCACGAGGCGCAGCAACCAGAGCCGATGGACATCTAGGAGAGAGTAAGGTAGTCATGGATATTCCGACCTTGGTAGAAGACAAGGAGTTTCATTCTGGCGTCGGCCGGCGCAAGACGGCGAGTGCTCAGGTTCGGCTCTATGCTACGGGCGAGGGACAGATCGTGGTCAACGGAAAGCCGATGGAGGAGTACTTCACCCGTATGCGCGACCGTTTCTATGTGTTGGAGCCACTGCAAGCCACGGGTACCGATGATGCTTTCACTATCACGGTACTGGTTCAGGGTGGTGGCGTCACAGGGCAGGCCGGCGCGGTTCGGCATGGCATTGCACGGGCGCTGTTGAAGTACGATGATAAGCTGCGCCAAACATTGCGCAGGGGCGGTTTCCTGACGCGCGATCCGCGCATGAAGGAGCGCAAGAAGCCCGGACTCAAGCGTGCGAGGAAAGCCCCGCAGTATACGAAACGATAACTTCTTTCGGGTTCTGACTTGAGCAGAAAAGGCCGGCGTTGCGCCGGCCTTTTTCGTGCCTGCGGGGAGATCTCTCCAGTTCTCCCCCGTCTGGGGGTAGTTAGACCGGGCCATGAGCGTTCTTCCAATCTGCCCTCTCGCCACCCCACTAGTTTACGGCCAGTCGAGTTTTCCTTAACTCCCAACAGGCCGGCGCGAACACCGGCTCACCTGCCAGCCAGCGGTTCGTACTATCCGGCGTTTCAAGTGCAACGCAGAGCGCTGTCGTCAGGTCCAGTTTTCTGCCGTCGAGTCCCGCGTCCATCAGACCTTCGCGCAGTCCTCTCCGGACAGACATGGCAGCCTGATAGCACAACATGTGGGTCGGCGCCACGCCAGGCATAGACGTGTACCAGGCCGCTTTGCAGGCCTCGACATCAAAGGAGTTCCACGCTATGCAGGCCAACGGGCGTACCGGATAGACCGAGCACATCTCGTGGTCGAGCAAGGCGCAGGGTAAACGCGCAAGTGCCCGGGCATCTTCATCCATGTGCCGTGTGTGCTCGTCCAGTTCGGCGATCTCCTCCTGCATCGCACCGATTTCCTCGCGAGGGAGCGTCGCCTGCAGGTATCCTGCAACCCGGATCGCCTCGGCGGCTGTTATGCCGACTGGAAGGTAGCAACACCACGGGCATCCGGCTTTGCAGGCCACTGGTCGCAGAGCAGGCGGCGTGTGGTGGATGAGGTACAGCGCCCACAATCTGGCAGTGTCGGCGAGCTCGATTACTTTGTCGGTTGTTCTGCCCTCGCTGAGTATCCCCATGACCATGCACCGCATCGCGTAGACGGTCGCCGGATCGCGGTGCTGGAGGGGGTTAGATGCCAATCCCTGTGTGATAGCCTCGCACGCAATTTGGTGCTCCATGGCACCCTCCTGGCCGGCTGCCATAGCCGGCATCGTACTACGTGAACCCATGCAGGCCATCTCTCATGTGGAAACGGCCGTGGGCAATGGCCTCGTCGCATTCCCCAACGATGCTCACTGGGTGTTCGTGCAGCTAGATTGTCATCGATAAGGTGGGAGCCGGCATGTCGTGAGCGAGGAGCGGTCTAGTACGTTGGAATGGAGGAGACAGGAAGGAAGCGAGCGACTCCCGCCTGACTATCATTATACTCCCGTCAGCGGCCTGAGTCAATGGGTGGTGAGAAGGGATTCCGCAGGCAGTATCTTTCTCGCTTTGTCTCTGAAGAGCCGGAACCCTCCGGAGATCAGGCTCTTGGACGATCTCCGGAGGATTTGCTTGGTTGATGCTAGGCTATGAATCGACGTCGCGTATCAACGACTGGCCTTGATCTTTGTTTGGGCCACGCTCGGCCTGGATTGCCAAATCCGGGCTAATAACCGCTGGATTTGGCAATCCAGCGGGAGCAGTGGCCGAAACGAAGACCAACGCCCAACGACTATAGCTGAACTCGCCGCAGCGACTGAGTGACCAGCAGGCCCAGGCCGAGGATCAGAGCCAGCAGGCCGGCCAGCAGCGCCGGGTAGGCCCACGCCGGCTGAGTTGCGCCGGTCGTTGGCAGAGCAGCCGGCGCTTCTTCGCCGGTCGGCAGCGTCTGGGCGTAGGCCAGCACGTCTACTGCGTCCTGCACGCTCCAGCCCAGGTCACTCGTGGCCGGCATCGCCGGGTCGGAACCAGGCTGACCGAAGCGCACCTTGTGGAAGAACTCCCACGGGTTGTCGCCGGCAACTGTCCCCACGTACTCTGGCGCCTCCGGCGTGTGGAAGTTGATCTTGGTGCCATCCGCGTCGTGGCACGCGGCGCACAGACCGTCGAACAGTTGCTTGCCATGCTCCTTGTCGCCGTTCTTGGGGGCCTTGGTTGAGTAGTCGATGTACTCGCGGTCGTCAACCGGACCCTCCTTCATGAACGTGGCCAGATCGGTGAGGGCTGCATCGTCCATGTAGGATGAGAAGTCGTGGTCGGGGTTGGCGCCTCCCTTGAGAGCGGCGACCAGGTCATCGACAGACTTGGATTGGGCCGTACTGTAGACGCCGGCAAAGCCGGTCTTATGGGAGCCGGAGCCGTAGGCGCCGTCCACGCCCATGTAGTCCCAACCGTGGCACTCCTTGCAGCGCCAGGTGTCCTTGCCGGAGCGGGTGTTGCTGGACTGGGTGGCCCACAAGAGGTGGTCAGCGGTGGGCGCGTCAACGCCGAGTTCGCCCCACCACTTGTCGTACAGGCGAGCGCCACGGCTGACGTTGCCACCCTGGGCAGCGACGACGCCGACCAGCAACAGGGTGCCAACGACGACCAGGGCTATGGCTAACAGGATGCTTTTCCTCATGCTTGTTGTTCCTCCTTGTTGTATCGTAGATTGCATGATTCTCCTCATTCCGCGTAGTGTTGTGTGTCATCGAATCTTGTTCTGTACCCTGGGATCACCCCCTTTCGGGCTGACGTTGCTCGGATTTGGGTAGCCGTCAACCGCGTTAGGCGCTAAATCAGGAACGTCCATCGCAGTTGACCGGCTACCCGCCAACGTGTACCGTCGGGGAGGGGACGTACTGCCAGGAAGGCAGTACGGTATGGGGCTTATCTTGAGGCGGTAACAGCCGTTTCTTCATAAGCCAAGCTGCGTATGAACTCAATGCTCGCCCAGCGCTCCTCGGGGCTCAGTTTTCCCTGCCAGGAGGGCATGCTCCCCTGTCCTTCCGTCAGCACCTTGAAGAAATCGCGCGGGGCATAGCCGGCCATCCATTCGACCTGTGTGAAGTCCGGTGTGCCGGGTACGCTCCCTGTGCCATCGGCGTTGTGACATGTAGCGCAGTTCCGCTGGTAGATTGCCTCGCCCCGCTGTAGCACTAGCAGAGAGGCGGCGAAGTTCCAGACGTAAAAAGCCAGGTCCCACCGCTCATTAACTGACAGTACGTCTGCCCAGCCGGGCATTGACCCCCGGCCGTCGCTTATGATCTCGTACAGGCGCAGAGGGGACTGCCCGCGTAGATAATCGACGTCGGAGAAGTTCCGCGCGCCAGGCACAACACCCTGGCCTTCGGGGCCATGACAGGTGATGCAGCGTTCCTGATATTGGCTCGCTGCAGCCTTGGTGGAGGGCCGGCGTGAGGGGAAAGTCACTTGCACGGCAGCCGGCATCAGCGTGGCAATCGGTTGTGGAGGCAGCGTTGCCGGGATCAGAGATGGGATGGGCGTAGTAGCTATAACTACCGGTGGCTGCTCCGAGGCGACACAGCCCAGCAGCGCGAGCAGTGTTATTGCCAATACAGTCGCACATTGAAGCACGGTCCGCAGTTTCATTTTGTCTCCTCCTCGCATTACTTGCTCAAGAGAACTTGCAGGTGAGCTCCCACGTCTTCGATCCACTCAACCTCTTCCAGGTCCTCAATGATGTCTTTGAGGGTTGCCTGCACGCCGGGTGGCGCATCGGCAGCCGATTCCTGGGCTTTCCCCAGGTGGGTCTCTACTGCGGCCTTGTCACCGGCCTGCAGCGCATCCCAGGCCTGATTCAGGTGATCTGCAACCTCCGCCGGCAGCTCCAGTCCGATGTCCTCCAACGTGAGGGCGCTCAGGAACTGGGCCAGCGTGTTCAGATCCTCGTCGCTTATGGTATTCTGGTCGAAAGCCGGCATGCCAGCCTCGGCCTCGCCGTTACGGACGATGCCCGCGATGTGCCCCGCCGGCAGGCCGACCAGGATCGGACCCACCCCGCCCTCGAAGTTGGCGCCGTGGCAGGCCAGGCAACCTTTCTGCACGTAGACCTGCTTCGCAGCTTCGGCCGATACTGCAGGCGGTTGCTCTGCTGCCTCTGTAGCAGCCGGCGCCGGGGTGTCGGTTGGAGCCGGCACGGGCGTGTCGGTCGGCGACGGCACGGATGTGTCGGTTGGAGCCGGCAGCGGGGTGCTAATAGGCGCTTCCGCCGGCGCTGGTGGGAGTGGCGTGTTTGTGGGCGCCACCGGCGGTGGTGTGACCTGACCACCGCAGGCTGCCAGCACCCCTGCGATGATGATTAGCGCAGTAAGCACGCTCCACTGAGGTATTTTCATGCAGATTCTCCTTCTCAAACTGCCCTCTCCGGGGGTTCAGCGGCGCTTACACTCTGACCGTTGCCAGTGCCGCGGGCCGCGAGCGCCTCCTGGATGGACCCCATAATCTCCAACGGCAAGGGGATGATTGTGCTGGTTCGCTCGCCGACCATCTCCACCAGCGTCTGGAGGTAGCGCAGTTGCAAGCTGATCGGCTCGGTGGCGATAATGTGCGCGGCCTGAGCCAACCTCTCCGCAGCCTGGAATTCACCCTGGGCGTGTACGACCTTGGCACGGCGCTCGCGTTCGGCCTCGGCCTGGCGGGCCATGGCGCGCTGGAGGTTTTGGGGTAAAACAACGTCCTTCACTTCTACAACGGTAACCTGCACCCCCCACGGCTCAGTGTGCTCGTCGATGATCTGCCGCAGCAGCTCGTTGATCCGGTCGCGGTGGGCCAGCAACTCATCCAGCTCTGACTGGCCCAAGACGCTCCGCAGGGTCGTCAGAGAAATCTGGGTGGTGGCCTTCTCGTAATCGATCACCTTCATGACGGCATCTTCCGGGTTGATCACCTGGAAGTACGCTACAGCGTCCACCTGAACCGTCACGTTGTCTCTGGTGATCACCTCTTGTGGTTCAACCACCATAGTCTCCACACGTGTGTCTACCTTGAACATCCGATCGACGTACGGGATGATCAAGTTCAGGCCCGGTGATCGGGTGTTGACGTAGCGGCCGAAGCGCAGCACGACGCCGCGCTCCCACTGCTTCACAATCTTGACTGCCGGCCACACAATGACGATAAGGAACAGCAGGATACCGAATCCGACGGGTAGCGCGTTGACCAGTTGTTCCATGTTTTTCCGTCCTTATGTGTGTTCATGCAGTGCGGGTGTCGGATAGGCGTAGGTTTCCAGATCATCGCTCTGGGCCCCGCGAGCGATCCAGCGCAGGGCGCTGCCGGCCGAGATCAGCGCAATGACGACGATAATCGCCACGATGATGCTGCCCACGCCGGCCGTGTTCACCAGCCAGTAAAAGAATTGAAATATTGGGTTCCCCAACGGAAAGTTCATGGTTTCCTCCTACACATTCCATGATTTGCACTCAACACACAGACTCAGACGCTGCTGTGTGGCCGGATCGGGTTGCAGCCGTGCGAAGACGGCGTCCAACTCAGCCTGGCTAACGGTTGGCTGGCCGCAGTTGGGACAGGCGGCTCGATGGGACTGCCGCATTACCCGACGGCGCGTCCCATTTACCGGCTTGCTCTGGCTGTCGGATGCCAGGATGAGCACCTTCTCTGGACAGGTACGCGCGCAGCGGTCGCAGCCGATACACTGCTGTACGTCCAGCGTGAGCGCCGTCTCGGTAGCGCTCTCGACGACCCGTAGCGCTCCCAACGGGCAACTGCCAACACACAACCCGCACAGGGTGCAGGCGGCGGGGTCTTGTAGGACGGGGAGCCAGGCGCCGGCTTGCCTCGCTCGCGTCCGGCTGCTCCGTTCCTCGGACAAGAACTCGCTCAACAACTGGCCGACGATGGCATAGAATCGCTCTTCAGCGGCGGCCAGCGCCACTCCTGCTTCCGGTAGCCACGCGCCGGCGTGGGTGCGTAAGAATGTACGCTGCTCTGCTCTGAGACGGACGACGAGCCGACCATCGCCGGCTGCGCGGCCTTCCGCCTCAGCCTCTGCGAGATGACCCAGGAAGGCCAGCTCCAGGCTGGCGTGATCGGACAGCTCGCCATCAAGTGGAACCAGTCCCAGCGCTCGATAGTGTTGCTCGACCTCCCACGTGGCCGGCCCCGCCAGCCGCCCATACCGGTGGAGTGACTCGTATAGCGGCACGGGCTGGCGGCCAGAGCCGGCGGTCAGACGGGCGTAGCTGTGGCGTAGCGCCGGCAGACCACGCCGTGGGAGTTCCGCCATATCTAGTGCTGCCCTCTGGCAGGCGACTGAACCGAGAACCTGCGCCCCGGTCGCTGCCGCATCCCGCAGAAGCTCCTCAATCCCCGACGCTGGCGGAGCCAGAGTGGCTGCCAGGGCGTGGTAGACCATGGCGCGAGTACGGGCGGCCTCGGATTCCACAACGGCCATCGACTACCTCCGGGCGATTCCCCAGCGTGGATGAGTGGGTCCGGACAGCTCCGGCATGGGCATCTCAACTTGCGCCCGTGCCTGCTCGATGGCACGTCCCTCGGCCACTTCCCAGACAGACACGGCTGGGAAGAGCTTGAAGAAGATCAGGAACATGAAGGCGAAAAGGGCGAACGATGCTGCGGTCAGCGACCATTCGGTCATCGTCGGCCAGTAGCCGCCCCACAGGATCAGGCGCGGATGGGTCATGGTCGGCACGACGATGTTCCACCGCTCCAACCACATGCCGATCACCACGCAGAAGGACGCAATGACGGTACTGGCGACGATGTGCCGCCTGAGCCACGGCAGCGCGCTCACACCTGTCGCCAAGGCAAAGGCAATGGCCACAATGAATAGCAGGGCGCGCCCGCTGATGTTACCGACTCCGGCCGTGACCGGTTGTGTCTGTGGCAGGAAGGCCATCGTGAGGGCCAGAGCGCCGGCGGCAGCCGTTGCCAGGGCGAAGCGGGGCTGGAACACAGGCGCCTCCCCCCACCGCTCGGGAATCAGGCGGGGAAAGACCAGGACCCAGAACGCTGTGACCATCAGGCTCACCATCACCCAGAAGCCGGGGGCGTACGCGCCCCAGAGTTTGCTGGCCAGGATCGGGAACTCCGCTTCCTGCTGGCCGGCAGCCAGGGTCAGGTGCTCGGCATAGGTGAAGTAGAACCAGATGGCGGTCATGGTGATGAACAGATAGCCCAGGTACTTGTACTGTTTCTCGGTGATGTAGTCTTCCAGGTGGAAGGCCCAGCGCATGGCGGTCATGGCAATGAACAGCGCGCCAATGCCGGAGAAGATGGCCCCCACCACGAAGTATGGACCGAAAACCGTGCTGTGCCAGCCCGGCTGAACCGTCGTAGCCAGAATCCACGAGATGATCGTGTGTACCGAGACCGCGATGGGGATGATGATGACAGCCATAACAGCAATAATCTTCTCCAACCGTACCCACTGGGTCCGGGTGCCACGCCACCCCAACGCCAGCAAGGTGTAGAGCCGGCGGCGCCAGGCCGGCGCGTTGGCCGGCAGATTGTCGCGCAGAATCGCCATGTCCGGCATGAGTGGCAGGTAGAGGTACGTAATGCTGCCCATGAAGTACGCCGTGACCGACACGGCGTCCCACAGCAGGGGTGATTGCAGCCGCCCGAAGCGGAAGATATACAGCAGGCGATCCGGCCGGCCCAGGTCGAACAGAATCTGGAGTGTACCCGTGAGCAGGGCGAAAACGGTAATCGCCTCGGCGATGCGGGTGATGGGCCGCCGCCACTCCGCCTGGGTGACGCGCAGAATGGCGGAAATGAGCGTGCCGGCGTGGCTGATGCCGATGAAGAAAATGAAGTTGACCATGTAGATGCCCCAGTACGCCGGGCGCTGCATGCCGGTCACCGACAGGCCCAGCACGATCTGGCGCACATAGACGAAGACCCCCCAGCCAATGACGGCCAGCAGAGCGATGGCCAGCACATAGAAGCCCGGCCCGGCATGGAACAGGGGTTCCAGCAGTGTATCGCGGTCTTGTTGGTCCACTTTTAACATTTGTCGTCCTCCCTGGTGATGCCAGTGAACAGTGATCAGTAAACAGTGATCAGTGATCAGTAATCAGTGAACAGTAGCCAGATTATCTGATCACTGATCACTGTTTACTGATCACTGGTGCTATCCTTCCCGCAAGTAGATGACTTTCGGATACGTGCCCACCTCTTCCAGCAGGCGGAAGGCACGCCGGCTCTCCGAGAACCGGTGTACGGTGCTGTTTGGGTCTTCCAGATCGCCGAAGAAGCGGGCTTTGCCGGTGCAGGTCTGGACGCAGGCCGGCGTGTAGTCCTCGGCGCGGAACTCGCGCGCTTCCGCTTCAGCCCTCTCCCGCGCCTTGTGCAGGCGGTGGATGCAGAAGGTACACTTCTCCACGAGGCCCTTGAAGCGCACTGTCGGTCCCTCCAGACTTCCGTTTACTGAAACCGAGTCCGGGTTGATGTGGCGCGCCAGTTCCGGGCTCCACGGCGGGGCTTTCCAGTTGAAGTAGCGCACACCGTATGGGCAGGCGACGGTGCAGAACCGACATCCGATGCAGCGGTTGTAGTTCTGTCGCACCAGCCCTTCTTCGTCCCGGTAGGTTGCCTGAACCGGACAGACCTTGATGCACGGTGGATTCTGGCAGTGCATGCACGGCCGGGTCAGGTAGTGTACCTTCACGTTCGGGTACTCTCCCTGCTCTTCGGCCTTGTTTTCCTGCAAGGGGAAGACGTCGTTCCAGCGGATGGCGCGCCCCATCGCAGCCTGATCCGGTGCGACGACCGGTGTGTTGTTCTCCTGCCGGCAGGCGATGCTGCAGCCCTGGCAGGCAACGCATTTGTCAAGATCAATGGCCATAGCCCATTGTGTCATGGGTTCTTAACTCCTCTTGCGTGCTGCGTGAAACGTGAAACGTGAGGATTCCCAATCGGTTGTCATCACGTTTCACGTTTCACGCCTTGTATACTTTCACTCGTGTGTTCGTGAACGCGGCCAGGCCCGTGAGCGGCTCCGTGTCCGGTCCCATGAGTTCCAGGCCGTTTACCCCCCTATCCTTGGCCCACCGTCCGACAGCCCGGTGTCCCAGGTTGTAGGGCAGGTTCACCACATCGGGGCGCAAGCCGGGGACCAGGCGGACCTTGGTGCGGGCCTTTCCGAAGGGGCTTTCTACCCACACCGCGTCCTTGTCGCGCAGACCCAGTCGATGGGCCGGCTCCGGGTTCATCTCCATCCAGCCATCCCAGGTCTCGCAAACGGTCATGCCGCCGATTTCCTGAAGTGTTGGCATGTTGGCGTTGGCGGTGTACGGTCCCAGGCTCATCAAAGTGATCACGTTGAGCACGAACGGATAGATATCCTCGTCGCCCTGGAAGGAGGCCGGCTCGTAGTGGGGCAGGTAGACCTCGTCGCCGCGGGCCTGAATGCCCAGGCGCTGCAAGGTGGCCTCGTCGGCATCATCTAAGAGGCACTGCATCTCGCGGCTGAAGAAGTCAAAGTAGCCGTCCTGCGCGGCGTGCTGCCGGTCGCGCCCCACGATCTCGTTGACCCACGGATCGCTGCCCCGGTTGGTGAATTTGTAGGGCGGCACAGCCCACACGCCCAGTTCGGTCAGGGTGTCCCAACTGGCGCCCACGTCCTGAAGTCGCCATTTGAGCAACTCGACGAAGTCCGACCAGGGGAACGCGGCGGCTGTCGGGCCGCCCACCCGGTGCGCCAGATCGATGAGGACATCGCCGGCATTGCGCGAGTTGTAGACCGGTTCGACCACGGGTTGCCGCAGCGCAACGCCGGCGTATCCCAGCCCTTCGATGAAGTCGTCCTGCCAACGTTCCAGGAAGGTGTGGTCGGGCAACACCAGGTCGGCGAACTGGGCGGTCTCGTCCAGAAAGCTGCTAAACGAGACGATGAAGTCCACCTGCTTGAAAGCGTCTGTCCAACGAGCGCCTCCGTTGGGGCACTCAAACATCGGGTTGGCATCGTAGAGGAAGAGTACATCGACCGGGTGACCTTGGCGGATGCGGTCGGCGATAGACTGATAGGCGTGACGGGCCAGTGGGTATTCAGTGCCGGCGCCATCCACGCGCTCAGCCTGCCTGCCTCGCTCCGCCACGGGGTCGGCGGGGAGATCGGGCCAGCCGGGGCAGGCGGGGTAGCGTTGCACCAGCACGCCGCCGGGTGTCTCGATGCTGCCCACCAGGGCGTTGAGGGCGTGGATGGCCATAGCGGTGTACAGACCGTTGGCGCTGCCGTTGAGAAGCCCGCCCTTGCACGGCGCCAGGGCAACTGCCGGGCGGTTGGTGGCAAATCCGCCGGCAATGCGGGCGATGGTGCCGGCCGGCACGCCGGTGATCTCCGAAGCTGTCTTCAGGTCATAGTTTTCCAGCACCAGAGATTTGAAGCCTGTGTGCTGAACGCCGGCCTCGTCCTCCCAGTCGTCGTAGCCGAAGGCGTAGTTCTCTACGAAGTCTTGATCCACCATGCCGGAAGAGATGATGATGTAGGCCATGCCCAGAGCCAGCGCGGCGTCGGTGCCCGGCCGGATGGGAATCCACTCGTCCGCCTTGGCGCCACTGACGCCCTGCCGTGGGTCTACCATGACAATCTTGCCACGTGCCGGTCGTCCACGTCGCATGTAGGACTGGCCGGCGATGAAGCGCTGGACAGGCCGGCCGGCCTCTAGCAGATTGGCTCCGAAGGAGAGCACGTAGTTGGTGTTCTCCAGGTCGTATGCCATCAGATCGTAGATGCCCTGGGTGAGCAAATGTGCCAGTTTGGACGCCTCGATGTTCAAGCTATCGTGGGAGATGGCATTGGGCGAGCCGAGGGCCTGGGTGAAGCGCGTGATGACGTCGCGCATCTGGCCCCGCGTCTCACCATACATGAATGCGAAACGCTCCGGGGAGCCGTTAGCCCGCAGTGCTTTCAGCCGCTCGGCAACCATCGCCAGGGCAGTCTCCCAGTTGATAGGCTCCCACTTGCCCTCTCCGCGCTCACCGATGCGGCGCAGCGGTCCCTGGACGCGGTCAGGATTGTAGAGCAACTCCGGTGCGGCCTGCCCCTTGGGGCACAGCGCGCCCAGGTTCATGGGGTGGACCGGGTTGCCTTCCAGCTTGACCAAACGGCCGTCTACAACGCGGCCCTGCATGCCGCAGCCGCTGGGGCACAGCAGACAGACCGTGGGGACGGTGTGTTCCTCGCGCACGACGTCATAGCCGGCGACGGCGGCGTGGATCTGGGTCAGGCTCTTCCCTGGCCGGGTCAGGGCCGTTGCCACGGCCGCGGAAGCGGTGAGGCCCCCGGTTGCTTTTAGAAAGTCGCGTCGCGTAATCTCAATCATCAGTCAATCCTCCTCAGTTTCCACCGCAGTCTGCGCGCCCGGCTTTGCCAGACGAACTTCCGCAGGCCAGTTGAGCGGGCGGCAAGGGTCGCTTGTCTAACACCGGGCCGGCCGCTCCTTCGCCGCGTCCCAGGGCTTGTACGTACCGGACGATGGCCTCCAGCTCAGGGTCCGACAGCGTATTGGTGTTGAAGGACATCATGGCTCCCCGACCGTTGCGGACGACCTGGGTGACCTCCTCAGCCGGCAGTTCGGCCTGGTTCAGGGCCGGGCCGATACCGCCCTCACCGCTGGGGCCGTGGCAGCCGGAGCAGCCGGACTTCTCGAAGAGGCTGCGACCGTCCAGAGCTGCTCCGCCGGTCTCTTTCTTCTCGCCTCCGGGCAGAGGCGGCACCTGGTCGGGCTTGCCCTGGGCAACCCACAGCAGGCCGCGCATGGTGCGTGGGCCGCCGCCGGCCGGGTTCACGTGGCAGGTAGCGCACGGCTGGCCGGTGCGGGCAGCATATTCAGGCAGTGCATGGGCGGTTGGTCGGGAAGCAAAGACCAGCAATCCGACCAGCACGCCCAGGCCGATCCAGATGATGGGACGTAGTGAGTGTTTGATCATAGCTTGACTTCTCCTACTCTGACAACAGTTGGCTGGTTGGCTAGATGGCTGGTTGGCTCGCGCGGCACCACCCAGCCATCTAGCCATCTAGCCACCCAGCCATCTAGCATGTTCATCCGTGGTGGCGTGCTGCCGCTCATGTTGACTGCTGTGAAGATACGATCGCCGGTGCTCCTTCAACGCGATTCTTGTGCTCATTGGCCCTGGTCGCGGTCACAATCGCGTGTACCAGGTCTTCGGTCTGCACTGTCCGGCGCCAGGTCTGCGACCACACGTGCATACCATCTTCATCAAGACGGAGTGTAATGAGCCGGCAAGGAATTGGGCTGGACAGGAGGGTGTGTACCTCGCTCATGACCGGCTCGCCCTCTGTCTCTTCCAACAGGATGACATCGGGAGTCAGCGCCGCAACGTCGGTGACCACTTGCTGTGGCTCGCTTGTCGCTCCCACCAATTCAATCTCCGGATGTGTCCGCAGAACGGCGTGGACGGCATCACTGAAGAGTTGGTTGCGAAAAACCAGGTACACCCGTGACATGAATCTCTCAACCCTACTGAAAAGCGTCTTACAGCGTTTCTGTTAGCAGCGGCAGCCACAAATAGACCCGCGTGCCGCGCGGGTCATGTGGGGTAACATCTAGCCAGCCGCCCAGTGCCCTGGCGCGCTCCTGCATGCCAAGAATGCCCAGGGCCGAGCGCCCGTTTAGGCTGCGGAGCCCCTTCTCTGGCAGCCCAACACCATCATCCTCGACGGTCACCGCAAGCCCATTGGAGGTCTGATGCAACCGAACATGGACCCGAGATGCCTTGGCATGTCGGATTACGTTGGTGATAGCCTCCTGAACGATTCGGAAGGCGGCGGTGGCGACGTCAGCCGGCAGCCGTGTCACGTCCCCCTTGGTGTCCATCTCTGCCTCAATGCCCAGCGGGGCGAGGCGTTGGTTCATTTCCTCCTCCAGCGCCGGCACCAGGCCGTAATCGTCCAGCACAGTTGGGCGCAGGTCTACGATCAGGCGATGCGACTGTTCAATCGTGTGGCGTACCACTGAGCTGGCCTTTGTCAGGCGATTGTGGGCGGTCGCGAGGTCATCGGGCACCGCTTCTCGACATAGTTTCAGGCTCAGGCTGAGGCCGGTCAGCAACTGGCCCAGCTCGTCGTGAATTTCGCGTGCCAGACGCCGGCGCTCCTCTTCCTGAACAGACATCAGGCGGTTCAGGAGCTCGCCGCGCTGGGCGTGTAACGTATTCAGGCCCGCTTGCGCTTCGGCCAGTTCGTCGTACATCTGCTGCAATGCTTGCTTGTCGCGTTCCCGTTCGTGCCACTCACGGCGAATCCACCACAAGACCAACCACACGGCCATGGGACCCAGGATCCCGAAGAAGTAAACTTCACCCAGGAAATCAGGCGAAGAGGGTGACTCGCTTTTGGATATGAGGTGCTCGGCCATCTCGTAGGCGAAAACGATGCCGGCCAGCACCAAAGGGAGCGCCCACTGCACGATGTGAATCTGGCGCTCAATGTTGAGGCCACGAGCACTCAGCCACTCTGCCGGCCAGGAGGGCCAGCCCGGTTCACGCTGGTCCCGGCCCCTTTCCGGCCAGGTATTGGTCGTCTCCAATGCTGAGTTGTTCCGTTTAGCAGTACTATTCAGATTAGCCTGTGATACAGCGGTCATCCAGATTACTCCCTCCTACCTCCCCGCTGGCTCCCTTCCGCAAACCCTTCGACGGGCTCAGAAGGGGCCTCAGGACAAGTGCCACATCCGGCGGGTCCGGCCTGGGGTTCACGATCTAGGCTCTGTCTCCATGCCTCGTCCTGAGGCTTGACCCAAAGGCTCAGCCCGAGGGGCCTCAAGGCGTGGGACCGTTGTTTCCTCGCGAACTGTTTACGTGTCTGTATTGTAGCCGATAGAAGCGTGCAGAGGTATCGTGTGAACTGTGATTGTGGGGGTCGCAAATACGCCAATTCTATGGCAATTTGCGTGGTGGGGGGGGGGCGATGGATGGCTAGATGGCTGGATGGATGGAGGGCTGGATGGGGGGAGGGGACAACAAAAGTACGGGACGCGCTTCGTGCGGGCGAGGCTTTGCGTGTGATCCTCAGTAGGGGCGAGGCAAGTCGGATTGGTGGTGTCGAAGCAAGAGAACCTGGTCTCCGACTTGCCTCGCTACCGTACCACGAATTACTGTGAGATTCAAGATGCTTTCTTCTGCACCGGCAGCCACAGGTGAACCCGTGTGCCATGAGGCTCACGCGCTATGACCTCCAGCCGCCCTCCCAACGCACCAGCCCGTTCCTGCATACCAAGGATTCCCAGGGGCTGGCGTTCGTCGCGGTTGTTGAGGATTTCCTTGGGGAGGCCGGTACCGTCGTCATCGACAGTCACGGTCAGTCCATCGGCGGTCTGCTGCAGCCGGACGTGGACCTGGTGCGCATGGGCATGGCGAATCACGTTGGTGATAGCTTCCTGGGCGATGCGAAAGGCAGCGGTGGCCACTTCGGCGGGCAGCCGTTCGATGTCCCCCTCGGTGTGCAGATGGGCGTCAATGCCCAGCGGGGCCAGGCGCTGGTTCAGTTCCTCCTGCAAGGCTGGAACCAGGCCGTAGTCGTCCAGGACGGTGGGACGCAGGTCGGTGATGAGGCGGTGGGATTGTTCGATGGTGTGCCGCACCAGGGCGTTAGCCTTGTCCAGGTAATCGCGGGCCGTTTGTGGGTCATCCCCGACCGCCTCCTGGCCGAGCTTAAGGGTCAGGCTGAGCCCGGTGAGCAGTTGACCCAGTTCATCGTGGATTTCGCGCGCCAGTCGCCGGCGTTCTTCCTCGCGGGCGGTGATTAGCCGGGCCAACAACTGCCGGCGAACCGCATCTTTAGCTTTCAATTCGGTGTACAAGCGGCTGGCCTCAGACTCCTGGGTCTGGATGGTATCGGCCATTTCATCGAATACGTCCGCCAGCAATCCGACTTCATCCTGTGCCTGCACGGGTACTCGGGCGACTCGCTCGCCCCGGCTGAAACGGCGCAGGGCATGGGCTACCTGCTCCATGGGGGTAATTATCAGCCGGCTTAGCAGCACGTAGAGCACTAGCGCTGACAGGATGATGATCGCCACAGAACTGAGGAAGGCGGTTCGCAGCCCGCTTTCCAGGCGGGCGTCGAGGCCGGCCATGGAAAAGTCCATGTAGAATACACCGTTGAGGCGATCCTCCGGCGAGTGACAGCGGTGACAGGCTTCCCGATTCGGAATGGGGGTCATGGTGCGGAAGGCACGCTGGCCGTCTGCACCGGTTACCACAACGCCGCGCGGCCGGCTCGCGGCCGGGAATTGATGGCAGACTTGGCACGTCGGGCTGCTCCGGTCCAGTTGATCATTATTGAAAGCGCGCTGGGGAGAAGCCGCGACGATCGCCCGGGGATTCAACAAATAGACCGTCCGTACGCCGGGGGCTTGCGCCACGCTATCCACGATGCCCTGGATAGCGGAGCGGTTATTGGCCAGCATGGCCTCTTCCAGGCTGTGTTCGGCGATCGTGCCGGCCGAGGCTGCCAGCAGTTGCAGGTCGGCTAGCGCTGCCTTGCGTTGGAGTCGGTATTGCAGCCAATTCAGGGGCGCGAACAGGCCGATCAATGCCAGGCACACTCCCAGACTGACCTTGAGACGCAGCGATCGAGCCAGGAATGTCATGGGTGCCCTTCTCTATAGGCGATGTGCAACACGCAGGACGCTCAAGGCTCGATGAGGCCGTGGCGAATGGCGTAGCGGACCAGGTCTACCGTGGTCTCCACACCCAGCTTCTGCAGGATACGCGTGCGATGGCTCTGCACTGTGCTGGGGCTTATGACCAACTTGTCGGCGATCTCCTGGTTGCTGAGCCCGCGCACCAAGAGGAACATGACCTCGCGTTCGCGGTCGGAGAGTTCTTCGTAGCCGGGCGGGCCGGCCGGCATCTCGGCTGTGCCATGTCGTAGGTAGCCGTCCAGCAGCTTGCGGGCCATGGAGGGGTAGAAGAATGCCTCGCCTCGAGCGACGGCCCGAACGGCCTTGATCAGGTCTTCACTGGCGGCTTTCTTCAGGACATAGCCGGCTGCGCCTGCTTCCAGAGCGCGGAAGAAGTAGGCGTCGCTCTCGTGCATCGTCAAGATCAGGACCTGAGTTTCGGGGCATTCTGCCCGGATCAGAGTGGCAGCCTGCAAGCCATCCAGGTCGGGCATGGAGATGTCGAGCACGGCTACATCGGGGCAGTGCTCGCGGGCCAGGGCTACGGCTTGCCGGCCGTTGGTCGCTTCCCCGATCACCTCGATATCAGGTCGGGCATCTAGCAGCAGATGCAGTCCTTCGCGGACCACGTTGTGATCCTCGGCCAGAATGACTCGAATGATGTTCACGTTATCTCCTTCTGTGCCGGCAGCCACAGGCGGACCTGCGTGCCATGCGGCTCACGCGAGATGATCTCCAAAGAGCCACCCATGGATCTGGCCCGCCCCTGCACGAACGCTCACTAATCAATTCCTTGGTTACTCTCCAGGGAGGATTTTACCCCTTGGCCGAGATTTGGTCAAACAGCCATTACTACGCGGCCTTCCTGATGCCGGCGGTTGAAACCGCGCCTACCCTTGCGAAGCGGCGTCCTGAGCCTGTCGAAGGGTCGCCCTTCGGCGACTCAAAATCCAACCGACGAAGGTCGGTTTCG
The DNA here is from genome assembly GCA_046753605.1 of Anaerolineae bacterium. GTDB lineage: Bacteria > Chloroflexota > Anaerolineae > Epilineales > JAANWY01 > JBHHTZ01. The sequence goes on along the minus strand of JBHHTZ010000008.1, from coordinate 97 downwards.
CAAGAGTTGCCGCGAATTCATTCGCCAGGCGCGAAGTGGCTGAGTAGTAACCCGTGAGGAAAACTTGGGCGATGAGTCTACCCTGAAATCGCATCAC
>JBHHTZ010000007.1:0-21824 GCA_046753605.1 Anaerolineae bacterium | reverse complement strand
GTTCAGTCACGTCCGGCCACTTTTCTTTCAGGTAAACCTGCTCTCCCCCGCTCACAGGGATCATCCATTCCCGCTGATTGATCTGCATGTCTTCTCTCCTCAACCCCAAAATGACCAGACCTAGTCTTTGGCCAGCACGAAGCCCCCATTCTCGATCTTTATGACCGCCAGACTTTCCGGGCCAAGTCCGTCATGGTCGGCCGGCGTCCAGAAATAGGAGCCGGTAACGCCGACGTAGCGGGTCTCTTCGAGAGCAGCCCTGACGGCCGCCGGATCATCTGTCCCCGCTCGGGCCAGAGCCTCAAACACCGTCTGAGCTGCATCCCAGCCGAATCCAGAGAAGAGAACCGGCGGTTCGCCATACGCTTTCTGATAGAGCTCGGAGAATTTCTGGATGGCCTTATATTGAGGATCGTCTTCGGGCAACTGGTTGGCTACGACGAATTTGGGGCCCGCGAACAGGATCCCCTCAGCCGATTCACCGGCTGCCTGGACAAAAGGCATCTGCGTACAGGTGGGGTGCACCTGAATCACATCAAAGGCCAGTTGTGTCACGTTCTTGGCTGCAGCGGCCTGGCCTGGCCCACAGAACCATACAATTAGCACCTCTGGGTCTGTGGCTTTGATATTGGTTAACTCGGGAGTCAAGTCCAGGTTTGTCAGGTCACCGTGCGATTCCGTGGCGACGATTTCCATGCCGTAATTGGGCGCCAGCCTCGAGAAGGCGTCTGCTCCACCTTTGCTGTAAGTGTCTTCCACGTAAAGGATGGCCAGTTTGGTGGCCTTCAGGGTGTTGGCGATAAAATCGAGGGACACGGTAACCGCCACCGCATCGGTCGGCGCCACGCGGAAGATGTTGGGATTCCCCGCCTGGGTGACCGCGGCAGCGCCGGCCATCGCCAGCACCGGTACATCAGAGGCTCGGTTGGCGTCCATACTGGCCATCGTCGTGGTGCTGGTGCTGGGGCCAATAATCGCTGCCACGTTATCTTCGGTGGTCAGCTTGAGCATGGCGGCTACGGTCTTGGTAGGGTCTGTCCCATCGTCTTCTAGCACCAATTTGACGGGGTGACCGTTTATCCCGCCGGCGGCATTGACTTGCTCGATTGCCAGGAGCACTCCCTTCCGTTCATTGTCGCCGGCGGGCGCTGCGCCGCCGGTCACCGAAAGCAAGGCTCCGATGGTGTAGGGTTCCAAAGGTGCTGAGGTAGCCGCCGGCTGAGCGACGGGTGTCGCCTGAGCGCAGGCAGACAGAACCAGCGCGGCCAGCATAAGCACTGCAAGTCTGATCCCCGATAGAGGGTGCAGGGTACGAGTTCTGGTGTACATTGTTTCCTCCTTCTCGCTCGCAATTGGCTCTTGGCCACCCAACCGTGGCCAAGAAACGTGAACTTCACCTGATAACACCGTGGAAGAAAACCTCTGCCAGTTGGTCGATCAACCCATCCACGTCAACTGGACCATCCGGGTTGTACCAGTAATAGACCCAGTTTGCCATTCCGTTCAGTGCGAAAGCGGCCACATTGAGATCCAGGTCTTTCAGGTGGCCAGCCGTTTGTAACCGCTCCAACTCGGCACGCACCATGAGCGCCATTTCACGTCGTTTGATGCGGATCATCTTCTGGCGTTCCGGCGCCAGCCTGTCAGCGTTATCGATCAGGATTCGGATCGAGGCCCGATCCTCTACAACCGCCCGCACTATAGCGCCCAGCATGGCACGGAGGCGCGCTTCTGGTGTCTCGGCCGAGTCCCGCGCCGCCTTCAGTTCTGCCAGCAGCCGGTCAACTGAGCCTTGGATGATGGCGAAGAGGATGTCGTCTTTGGTGTCGAAATAGTGGTACATGCCGGCAATGCTCATGCCGGTTGCCGCAGCCAGATCGCGTACCGAGGTCTGACCGAACCCCTTGGTGTGGAACGCTTCGAGAGCTGCCTGCAGAATCTGCTCCCGGCGCTCGTCGGGGGCCAGGCGTACCCTGGACGGTGTGGCCTCTGCGTCGCGGCTCATGTTTCGTCTTCGTAGCGTTTGATGATCAGTTTGGTTTTGTGAGCGGATCTCTCCAGGCTGCCTGGTGGGACCAGCTCGATTTTCGGTCGGAACCGCAATAGGTCTCGGATGTGTTCCTCCAGTTGGGCGCGGAGCGCCGGCAGATCGTCCTGGCCCACGTCCGTGCCGTGCTCGATACGCAGCAACAGGGGCGGCGTGATCCTCGGACCAGGCTCGTCGAGCACGATGCGCATGGCGCCGGTGACGCGAGGCGCGAAGCCGGCGACGACGTTGCGCACGGCCGCCGGGTAGACGTTAATGCCTTTCACGATCAGCATGTCGTCGGCGCGCCCCAGGATGCGGTAGCGAGTTCCTGGAAGTCCGCAGGCGCAGGGCGCGGTGAGGAATTCGGCGATGTCGCCCATGTTGTAGCGCAGGATCGGGCCGGCCTCCCAGTCGAGGGAGGTGAAAGCCATCTCGGCCACAGTTCCGTCCTTTATCACCAGAGCCTGGCCGGTGTCGGGGTCAATGGCTTCGACCAGGCACAGGTCCGGCGACACGATGTGCATCCCCTGATGTTCGCGGCACGAGACCATGAAAAACCCCCACGCACCCCCCATGCCGTCGAAGATGTTCGCCTCGTAGGCGGCCTCCAGGCGGGCGCGTACGGCCGGGTCGCCAGCACCGGGCTCGCCGCCGCACATAAGGGTCTGGATCCCCAGGCTTGCCACCTCGTCCCCAATCAACTCCGGCGCACGCTCGATGAGGTGTTCTGCGTACGACGGTGTGCACAGCAACGCTTTCGGTTTGGTGAGCTGAGCAAATTGCAGCAAACGCGCTGTGCCGCCCTCTGCGCCGACGGGGATCACCCGCAACCCCATGGCCTGCATCGCGCCCAGCCAGGGAGCACCGCCGACAAACATGCTCAGGGCGAAGCCGTGCATCACCGTATCGCCGGGCCGCAAACCAATTCGCCACAGCGTGCGAGCGATGACCTCGTTGTTCACCGCGCAGTCGTGTTGGGTGAAGGTGTAGAAGGTGGGCAATCCAGTGGTGCCCGAGGTAGCCTGCACACCGACCACTTTTTCCAGCGGGGCGCACAGGTGCAGTCCGTAAGGATGACCGTACTCACGGAGGGAAGCCTCCTGGGACTCGCGGTGCTGGTTCTTGTCGAAGCAGGGGATGGGATGGATGTCTTCGTGAGATCGGACAGCTTCGGGCCTCACGCCGGCCCGGTCCATGCGCGTGCGGTAGTATTCGCTGTGGTTGTAGAGATAGGCCAGTTGGTGGCGCAGGTGCTGGAGTTGGAGACTGCGCAGCGCCTCGCCGGTCAGCATCTCCTGCTCCGGGTTCCAGAGGTCGGGGACAGACATGATTTTGACTACTTTCACTGCCTTACCGAACGAACGCTCGATAGATAGTATAACATAGATGGGGAAGATTGTCAACCCTGCCACAGTCAAACAATCATGATGAAAAGCCGGCCTGTGGGGGGTAGGCCGGCTTGCAGTCGTTGAGTCGGAAGAGTCACATTCAGTGAAGAGAAGGTTATTCCTGGTCCGGTGAGTCACCTTCGTCTTCGGTCTGTAATGCAATCAGCGTCTCCTGGAACTGGGACAGGGCAGTTTCGATGCGCTCCTGTTCCCACGAGGCCAGGGGGCGTCGGCGCAGGGCCTCCAGCATCAGGTTCAACTGTTGGCCCACGTCGTTCACCACATGCTCCAGGTGAGCCAGCAGGCGGTCGGTTTCCACGTCGGCGTACGGCTCGCGCTCCTCGGGGATAGGGGTCACAGGCTCTGCACGATGCTCAGGGTAGAGCTCTGGGCGCGGCGTGACCACGACACCCTCGACTTCGCTCGGAACGATGCGTTCGACCGGCGGGGTCTCGACCGGCGGGGTCAGCGGGGGGATCACGGGTGGCGCCGGCGGCTGGGGAACCGGGGGCTGGAGCAGGGCTTGCCGGGCGCGCTCTTGCTCCTCCCGAATCTGCTGGATGGCCTGCGGTACATCTACGCCGGCCTTGAGTCGCCGGGCGGCTTCGCGCACCTCGCCCGGGGAGAGGCTCTCTGCTGTACGCGCTTGATGGAGGGCTAGTTGCTGTTCTTCGGCCAGGCCTTGGTAGGGGCGGGTGTCCTTCTCGCTGAGTTCGCCCGCCTTGACCGCTTCCTGGATATCCGGGGCCAGCCGGCTGAGGCGGCGCAGTTGGTGGATGCGCCCTTTTGTAATACCGACCTTTTCCGCCACCTCGTCCCAGGTGGCATTCAGCAAGTCTTTCAGTCGCTCCAGGGCGGCAGCACGGTCCACGTCGTTCAGGTCCTCGCGCTGGATGTTTTCGATGAGCTGGCGGGTCAGGCGATCGGCGTCGCTCAGAGGTTGCTCATATATAATGGAAGGAATCCAGGATAAACCAGCGAGGCGGGCGGCGCGCCAGCGTCGTTCGCCGTGCAGCAGTTGGTAGCCCTGGTCGGTGGCGATGACTTGAATGGGCTCCAGCACGCCCTGTTCGCGGATGGAAGCGGCCAGCTCCTCCAGGCTCTCTTCGGGGAAGGTCCGGCGTGGTTGATCTGGGTCGGGGTAGATGCGATCCAGGGGGAGCTTGAGGACCGTGCTGGCCACGGGCGCCGGCGCCATCTCGCCCATGTGGCGCTCCACCTCGCGGGACTGGGCCGCCTCGCCGGCCTCCAGAACGCCGCTCACTAAAGATTTCAGGTCCGGTTTACTTCGACTGCGCTCAGTACGAGTCTTAGCCACGCTGGATTACCTCCTGAGTTAGCTCTCGATACGCCTGGGCGCCGGTGGATTGAGGGGAGTAGCGGGTGATGGGCTCACCGCTGGCCGGCGCCTCGGCCAGCTTTACGTTGATAGGGATAACGGTTTGGAACGCCAGGTCTCCGAAGGCTTCGCGGATGCTCTCTTCGACCACCTTGGAGAGGTTGTTGCGGCGGTCATACATGGTGCAGATCACACCGCCGATGTGCAGCGACGGGTTATGCTTCTGGACCAGACGGATGGTCTGCTGGAGCTGAGAGAGGCCACGCAGGGCGTACACGTGAACCTGGACGGGGATGATTACCTCGTTAGCGGCGGTCAGGGCGTTCAGGGTAAACAGTCCCAGGCTGGGGGGCGCGTCGATCAGGATGAAGTCGTATTGGTCGCTCACGGTGTCCAGCGCCTCTTTGAGGAGCCATTCTCGGCCATACTTGCCGGCCAGCTCCAGTTCAGCGGCGGTGAGGTCGAGGGTGGAGGGGAGGATGTCCAGGCCATCCACCTGTTGAACCACATCGGCGATGCCATTTTCGGGATGTCGGAGGACGTTGTAGACTGAATGTTCCAGGTTAAAGACGTCGATACCTAACCCCATACTGAGGTTGGCTTGGGGGTCCAGATCGACCAGGAGGACTTTGCGTCCCATATCGGCCAGACAGACGCCGAGGCTGGCCGCGGTGGTGGTTTTGCCAACGCCGCCTTTCTGGTTGCAGAAGGCGATGACGCGCGCCATGGTGTTGGCTCCTTTCAATACGCTGCGCTCATCTCGATACGCCTTTGGCTACTTGATGCACGACTCAGGGCAGGCATTTCGATGTTGCACCTGTCAACTGCTAGCGAGGAGCAGTTAGCGGCTGACGGGCGCTTCGCGTAAGTCGGTGATGCCCGCTATTTATCCTTGTATTGACATAAGTGACGCTTATGAAGCGACATCTGTTGGCGGTGGAGGAGCGAGTCATTCATCGCTTCCATCATCTGGTTGTTCTTTCACCGGCTCCAGGAGTCGCAGCAGGTCCTGACCCCTGATGCGCAGTTCGCGTTCGCCGGCTACGCGATAGGCTTTGAGCTTCCCCTGGCGGATGTAGCGGCGGATGCTGCGTTCGCTGAGTTTGAGCAGGGCGGCGGTCTCTTTGACAGTGTAGACAAAATCGCTGATATCTGTGGCCATTTTCCGCCTCGGGATTGTCGCCTGTGTCCAGGTGTGGCAACTTCGGTCATGTTATCACAAGTTGAGGAGATATGCAAATGGAGGGGACAGAGAATAGGGGATCACCGAGCTCGCCCCTCGCGCTGCCCCCAGCGCTCGTGGTACACCATGTCGGGCAGGGGGTTGCGGCCTTGAACGCGCAGTACCCTGGTGCGGATGAACTGGCGGATAGGGCCTTCACCTGACAGCGTGGGGTAGCCGAAGGCGATGGCCACCTGGATCTCGTAGTCCTCTGGGATGCCCAGGATCTGCCGGGCGCGCGCTTCGTCGTGCAGGCCGGTGGCACAAGAGCCTACGCCCTGATCCCAGCCGGCCAGCATCATGTTCTGGGCGGCGCGGCCGGCGTCGAAGGCGGCCCAGCGCCGGCGAGCGGCCGCGGTGCAGATGACCACCACGAAGGCGGCGCCGGCCAGGTGGCTGGCAAAGCGACCGCATTTGCTCAGAGCCTGCCTGGTCTCCTTCTCGCGGACCAGGATGAACCGCCAGGGTTGCAGGTTGCGGGCGGATCCGGCCAGCCGGCCGGCGTCCAGCACACGGTGGATGATGTCCTCGGACACGGGGCGCGGGTCGTAGTCGCGCACGGCGCGTTTGGTGCGGATCGTTGTCCAGGTATCAGTTGACATTGACATAAGTCGTTGCCTCCTAGCGCAGATCTTTGAGGATGAGGGGCAGCAGCACTCGCTGCGTTGGGGGCAGACCCACCGGCGCCAGCAGGGCATAAGTTCCCAGCACCCTCACCGCAGCTATGACGGCGGCCTGCTCCGCGTCGACTCTACCAGGCACCCATTGCCATTGGTCGGCGTTGGGGTCCCAGCGATAGACGCCCAGCCCGGCCGGCGCGCCCGCCACCAGCGCCTTATCGTAGTGCAGCTTCAGGATCGCCGGCTTCTCCAGCGTCGCCAACGCGCCCGAAGCGGTCACGTCGTAGGGATCGCCCACCAGCACGCGGCCCGCCGGCAGCGGTCCCGGCGCCGCTCCTGGCGGCATCACCACCAGGTAAGCCTCGGCTCCCGGCAGGCTGCCTGGCTCCAGGTGTAGCGCCAGGTCTCCGTCGTCGGAGTAGACATCCTGGCTTCCATCGCCGGCCACGCGCTGCAGGCGATACGTGGTCTGCAGGCGTACCAGGCTGTTCCCCTGCGCCCCCACTGCCCGCAGGCTCCCCATCCCCCGCTGGGTGGCGCTGAAGCTGAGTTGCCCCTCGTACGTGCCGGTGGTCGGGCTGTAGCTCAGCGTGGGGGCATGGCCCACCTGGCTGCCCGGCTCCGTCACGATCAGGCTGGGATCGGCGCCCGGGCCGAAGTTGTGGAGCGCCACCAACAGGTCGATCTGGCTCGGGTCCGGGCTCGGCTCGGCCACCACCCGCAGGTGTGGGGGCGTCGCCGCGCTCCGGGTTGCCAGCATCGCCGTGCCGCCGACCGGTTCCAGCGTCAGGGTGAGGTTCAGCCCCGATCCCACCGTCACGCTGCCGGCCAGCCCACCGTCGAAGGAAGCAGCCCGCAGAACATCCCCCTCCACCGCGCCGTAAACGTCCAGTTGACCGCCGCTGTTGGTGAACCCCTGACCGATGACCCGACCCTCCAGCTTGTAGAGCGCCACAATCGCCCCCCAGTACGGTCCCTCCGGATCGTGGACGGTCAACTGTCGGGGTGGGGTTGAAGGGCCGGCCTGGTGGATGTTCGCCACCGGCCAGGCGGGAAGAGACTCTGGCAGGCCGGCCGGCCCGGCCATCACCTCGCCTCGATCGGCGGGGGTGGTGAGTTGCCAGCGGGGCGATGTTTGCCTATCGCTATACATCCGGGTGAGGGTCTCCCAGTCCGACTCGCCGTTCAACTGCCACTGAGCGGTAGCTTCGCATCGGTTCGACCACAGCCCGGGCACGCCGCGCATGGCCAACTCGCTGCTCGTATAGTGGTAGTCCATGGCGCTGGCGTTGGTGGGGTCGGTGGCCGGGTTGCGGTTCTCCGGTCCGGTGCAGGACGCCGGCGCCTCCTCGATCAGATTGCCCAGGTCGTCGAAGATGTAGGCGAAGTACTCGTCGTACAGGGACAGCGCGTAGTGGCCGAACTCGTGAGCCAGGGTGCGATAGCCGTCCGGCTCATCCCATGCTCCCTGGTTGCCGCTGTCCCCATCCCAGTGCCGGCCCACGCGGATCACATGGGACGTGTCGTCCGAGGTGATGCCGCCCACGTAGGCGTGGGGGCGCACGGTGTTCTTGGTGGAAATCTGGATGTCAGCGTCGGCCCAGTATTCGGCGTTGTCATAGATGTTCACCTCACCGAAAGCCATCTGGCCGTCGGTGAGATCGTACAGATAATCTGAGGCCCGCTGAACAGCGCGGGCGATCTGATCCAGATACTCGTCGGTGGCGTCCCACTCCACGGAGACCACCAGGTTGAAACGCACCAGGGGGCTGTCTCGGCGCACCACAAGCTGCTGTTCGCCGGACCGGCTGACGACAAAGGGCTGGGCCTGACCGCTGCGCGCCCAGACCAGGCTGGTCAGATCAGTGGCGAAGGCCCAGCCGCTGTGAGCCGCCCGGCCGGTGGGTTGCTTGGCCTGCTGGGCCAGGGCCACCAGGGCTGTGCCGATTTTCAGCGGACCCGGGTTGAACAGGCCGGCCCGGTCGGTGACGCCGATCTCCTGGCCGTCGGCATAGAGCCGGGCGCCGGCGACAGGAATGCCGCTCTCCGTCACCACCCGGACGTACCAGGGGGCTGCCACCCGGAAGAGCGGGCTCTTGCCATCCACCGCCGGCCACAGGATGGGGCTGTGGGTATAACTGGGCTGGGCGCGGATGCGGAAGACCACGTTGTCGCTGCGGATCAGGTCGGCCTCGGCGTGCCAGACGAAAGTGTGGGGCGTGCCCTCTGGGGAAGCTGTCAGGTCCGTCAGGCCGTCGCCGCCGGGACCGGGGGTGGCCGGCAGCCACTGCCCGCCGCCGTTGGATGAGAACTCGGGGAAGATGCGTGCTACGGAGTCGCCCTCAGGGTCGCGCAGGGTGTAGGCGATGGGGATGTTGGTGGCCTGCAGGATGTCCGATGCTGAGAAGAAGCCGGCATCGTCGGCGCCCCCTGGTCTGGGGAGCGTGACCTGGGGCGGTCGATTCATCAGCGGTGTCGCTCCGCGCCGCAGGTTGCGGTACAGCCGGTTCGATCCCCAGCTCCCCACGGCCAGATCCAGATCGCCATCGCCGTCTGCATCCCCCCAGGCCACGCTCAAGACGTGATCGATTTCGCGGGACGACCAGGTGGCGCTGGGGGTCAGGGAGCCGGCGTCGTTGCGGTACAGCCGGCTCTGCCCCGACCGAAAGCCGGCCGAGACAGGACGCCCCAGATTCCCCACCACCAGGTCCAGATCGCCGTCTCCATCGTAGTCTCCCCACATGACGCTCTCGGTCTCATCCGCCTCGTCCGATGACCAGACGGCGCTGGTGGTTAACGTCCCGTCGTCATTCAGATACAGCCGATTGGGCTGATTCAGGTTTCCCACGGCCAGGTCCGGGCCTGTACTGAGCAAAGCCGAAGTATCGCCATCGCCGTCGTAGTCCCCCCAGGCCAGGCTGGTGGTGGCGTCGGCTTCGCTGGACGACCAGACGGCGCTGGTCGTCAGCACCCCGCTGTCGTTGCGATACAATCGATTGGGTTCATTCAGGTTGCCGGCGGCCAGGTCCAGATCGCCATCGCCGTCGTAGTCCCCCCAGGCCACGTCCCAGGTGCTGTCGGTCTCATCCGAGGACCAGACAGCACTGGTGGTTAACACCCCGCCGTCGTTGCGATACACCCGGATGGGGTCCGGGATGTGGCAGTTGCAGCCGAAGTCGAAGTGGAGATCGTTGCCGGCGGCCAGGTCCAGGTCGCCATCGCCGTCATAATCCGCCCAGGCCACGCTCTGGGTTCCGTCGGCTTCATCGGAGGACCAGACGGCGCTGGTGGTCAGCGTGCCGTTGTCGTTGCGGTATAACCGGTTGGGTTGGTTGCTGTTGCCCACGGCCAGGTCCAGGTCGCCGTCGCCATCCACGTCGCCCCAGGCCACGCTCGTGGTTGAGTCGTTCTCATCCGACGACCAGACGGCGGCGGTGGTCAGCGTGCCGGCCTCGTTGCGGTACAACTGGTTGGGGCCATCGGAGTTGCCGGCGGCCAGGTCGAGGTCGCCGTCGCCATCCACGTCCCCCCAGGCGACACTCGAAGTCGAGTTGGTTTCATCCGACGACCAGGCGGCATCGGGCGTGAGCAGCGCGCCGTTGTTGCGGTACAGGCGATTGGGCTGGCCGGCGTTGCCCACGGCCAGGTCCAGGTCGCCATCGCCGTCGTAGTCCCCCCAGGCGATGCTGCGGGTCGCGTCGGTCTCCACCGACGACCAGACAGCGCCGGCCACCAGCGCCCCATCGTCGTTCCGGTACAGGCGGTTGGGTTGTCGGTCGTTGCCGGCGGCGAGATCCAGATCGCCATCGCCGTCCACGTCGCCCCAGGCCATGCTTGTGGTTGAGTCGCTCTCAGCGGACGACCAGACGGCGGCGGTGGTCAGCGTGCCGGCGTCGTTGCGGTACAGCCGGTTGGACTGACCACCGCTCAGGCCGGGCAGGACGTTGCCCACGGCCAGGTCCAGATCGCCATCGCCATCCACGTCCCCCCATGCCACGCTGGCTGTGAGGTCGGTCTCGGCCGAGGACCAGACGGCGCCGGCTGTCAGTTCTCCACCGTCATTGCGATACAGCCGGTTCGGCTGGCCGGCGTCGGTTGGAACAACGCCTTGATTCCCCACCGCCAGGTCCAGATCCCCGTCCCCATCCACGTCCCCCCAGGCCACGCTGCTGGTGTAGTCCGCTTCGGTGGAGGACCAGACGGCGGTGGTGGTCAGCGTGCCGGCGTCGTTGCGGTACAGGCGATTGGGTTGATCCCAATTCCCCACGGCCAGGTCCAGGTCGCCGTCAGCGTCCACATCCCCCCAGGCAACGCTCCAGGTGCTGTCGGCTTTGGCCGAGGACCAGGCGGCGGTTGTCAGCGTGCCGGCGTCGTTGCGGTACAGCCGGTTGGGCTGACCGTCGTTGCCCACCACCAGGTCCAGATCGCCATCACCGTCCACGTCGCCCCACGCCACGCTTCGGGTGTTGTCGGTTTCGATGGACGACCAGGTAGCGGCGGTTGTCAGCGTGCCGGCGTCGTTACGGTACAACTGGTTAGGCTGACCATCATTTCCCACGGCGAGGTCCAGGTCGCCGTCGCCGTCCACGTCGCCCCACGCCACGCTCTGGGTGCGGTCGGATTCGGTGGAGGACCATTGAAGCGCCAGGGGGATGTCACTCGGTTGGGCGGCAACGTGTTGCGGCGGCGCGGACGCCAACAGGGTGAGCATCAGTCCGGTGAGCAAGAGACAGTCCCGCATGATTGGATTCATGATCTGATACCTCGAACACGCTGAAACGTGTTTGTGAGAATTGAGGGATTGAGCAGGTAAGGCCCTCTCCCCCCTGGCCCCCCTCTCCCAAATCTGGGCGAGGAGGGAACAATGCTCCCCTCCCCCGATCTTGGGGGAGGGGCTGGGGGTGGGGGCCTGTGCCCACATTCAACGTCTCCCGATCAACGGCAAGTAAAGGCGCTTCCCAACCCGCCACCTCAGATCCCACGCAGTCAGCGCCGGCGTCTCCCCGGCTGCCGTCGAGGACAACGTGACCCGCAGCCTGAGGCTGGGGTGTTCTGCAGGGTCAATCCTGTCCAGGCTAGCCCCACTGGCGACGCCAGCCAGCAGTTGGGCTCCGTCCGCGCCGAGCACATCCACGCGCAGGGTCGTGGTGGGTGGATCGACGCGGCCGGCGAAGGTCAGCCGGCCCCAACTGTCGATGGGCATCGTGGGCATGATGGGTCTGGAGATCGCGGTACCGCTGCCGGGCGTGGTAGCCAGAACTAATGCGCCGTCCTCCAGCGTGCCTCCCAGGGTCACGTTGTTAAACTCGGCGGCGTCCAGGCCGCTGAAATCGTCGAAGTCGTCATGCCAGACGGAGGTCGTCATCAGGGCGTAGGTGGTGAAGCGGCAGGTCGCCACCGACAGGTAACGCCAGTCAGAAAAGAGCCGGCCCCCCAGCCGATCCCAGCGCCGATGGGCAGCATCCCAGGCGAAAATGGCCAGCGTGTGCGGGTCGGGACCTCCCAGAAGCGTCTCATTGTAGTACAGTCTCAGGTTCATGGGCCGGTCGGTTTCCAGCAGGGCGCCGGCAGCGCGCACACTGTAGGTGCTGCCGATCAGTCGATGGCCCAGCGGGGCCGGCCCAGGCGGGGCGAAGCTGGGCACGACAGCCACGTAGGTGTCGTAGGTGATGGTGTCCGCGCTCACCAACCTGAGCTCCAGATTGCCATCAGTGGAACGGATGATCTGGGTTGTTGAAGCCGGGACATAGGCTCGATTGAACTCCACTGCGCCCGTGTCCAGGCCGGTGGTCGTGGTGATGTTCAGCGGCGCCGATGCGTTCATGCCGGGGGTGAAGCCCACGGCTGTGCCGATGTAGGATTGCACCGTGTCGGAGTAGACCATGGTGTAGGAGCGCTCGTGGGACCCTGGCCCGATGCCGACATTGGCGAAGACACGGCCGCTCAGTTCGCCGACACCGCCGGCGCTGATAAAGAGCTCGGTTCCGTCCAGACTCGGCACGATGTCCAGAAACAGCGCAAGGCTGGAAGGTGGAAGGTGGAAGGTGGAAGGTGGAAGATGGAATTGACGGTCGCTCGGCAGCCGGCGGTTCATCGAGGAGTGCAAGTCGGCTTGCGCTGGTCTCAGCCTGGGGGTAGAATACCAGGTGGCGCCCGTCAGTAGCACAAGGGTACCGACGCTCGCCAGCAAGATGGCTGTGAGCAGGCGCCTGGAGGGCGTCATTGTCAGAAACGGGACTTTGTCTTTCATCGTACGCCTTGCGTCGCTATCTGCTGCTCATTCTCATGCGAACACCACTTACAGCTCTCCCGGACTCCACCCGCGAGGCGCTCCTGGCCGCTGCGGTGTCACGCTGGCTCGATGGCGCGCTCCTGGGCGCGTTGCTGGGGAATGCTGCGCGGGGGCCGGCGGCCCTGGAAATTCTCCGCGCCCAGGGGTTTCTCGCACCCATCGCCGATGCCCCTGGGCGGTACACGCTGGATCCCGCCACGCGGGACGAGATGCTGACCGTGCTGCGGGATGAGCACATGCCCCGGTACAAAATCCTCCATCGCCGAGCCTTCGACCAGTTCGTACACCGGGCACAATCCGCCACAGGCGGCGACCTGGCGGTCTACGAGGATGAGTTGGTGCATCATCTGGATGAGCTTTTCTTCCTTCTTATGGGCGCCCATGAGTTGTCTGATCTGGCCCAGGTTCTGGCACAGGCCGACGCCGTGGGTCTCAGCCGGCCTGCACACCGCCACCTGCTGGTTTACTACCAGGGTTGCCTGTACAACGAGCGTGATGACCACGTGGCTGCGGAAGCTGCTTTCACCCGGCTGCTCGGCGAACCAGACCTCGAAGACAGGCTGCAAGCCCGGACTCTCACAGCCCTGGGCATCAACTACGACTATCGTGGCCTGTTCGACCGGGCTATCGAAGCGCATCGCCAGAGCGGCGAGATCTACGCCCGTCTGGGCGATGTGCTCGGTCAGGGCAAAGCTCTGAAGAACATGGGCATCATCTACCATCAACTGGCGGAATTCGAGACCGCCCTGTCGCTGTTTGAGACCAGCTATCGCCTGTTCCAGCAGGCCGGCCACCTGGGGCAGCAGGGCCGGGCGCTCAACGAGCTGGGCTACACCGCCAAAGAGCTGGGCCAGTGGGACGTTGCCCTGAACCACTATCGACAGGCGCTGACCATCTGGCGTCAACTGGAAGACCGCGAGAGCCAGGGCCGCATCCACAACAATCTGGGCGAGGTCTTCTTCCTGACCGGCCGCTGGGCCGAAGCCCAATCCCACTACGAGCAGGCCCTGGCCATCGCCCTCGACGAGCGTCACGAGAACAGGCGGGAAGCAGCCGACATGCTGCTTAACCTGGGCCTGCTCTTCTGCACCCAGGGCCGGCTCGGTGAAGCCCAGACCCGTTATGACGGAGCGTTGGCCCTGGCGCGCGGAATCGACAGCCCGACCCTCGTCAGCCAGGCCCACTACCGCCTGGGCGACCTGTGGAAACGCCGGCATCGCCTTCGCCAGGCATACCAGGCTTACCGGCAGGCTGTTGAGACTATCGAGGCCGTGCGTGGCCGGCAGGCCACCGAGTCCACCCGCGTGAGCCTGTTCAATACCCGGCAACAGGTCTACCAGGCCATGATCCTGCTGTGCCTGGAACTGGATCAGCCGGCGCAGGCGCTGAGCTACGCCGAGCGCGCCAAATCGCGGGCTTTCCTGGACATGTTGGCTCACGTTGATGGCCTGGACACGCTCCCGGTCGAAACGCCACTGGCGGCCAGGGAAATCCAGGCCCGCCTGCCGGCTGACACCGCCCTGGTCGAGTTCTTCGCCACCGGATCAGCCGGCCCCAGCGAGGTCATGTTGGCCCATCTGCCGCCGGAGGTGCAGCACCTGCGAGAATATCTGGCCCCTCCGGAGCGCCTGCTGGCCTTCGTCGTCACCGGAGACAGCCTGGACGTGGTGGAACTGCCGGGCAGCATCCGGCAGATCGAAGCACGTCATTTCAACCGCTCAGATGGTCGGCTGCGAGGGACGACGCCGTTGCCCGGCCAACCCCTGCGCCCCCTGCGCCGCTGGCACGATCTGGACGCCCAACTGCTCCAGCCGCTGCGGTCGCGCCTGGCCGGCCAGCGGCACGTTGTTCTGGCGCCATACAGCGTGTTGCACTACCTGCCGCTGCACGCACTGGCCGGCGACCCTTGGCTGGATGACGATGCAGCGCCCACCTGCAGTTTCGCCCCCAGCGCGTCGGTGCTACTCAGGGCAGGCCCTTCGACGGAGCTCAGGGCAGGGTTTTCTGGGCCGACTGCGTCCAGAACCACCTCGTGCCTGGCCATCGGCGTCAACTCCGACGGACTCGCCCACGCCGAGGCTGAGGCTGGCTGGATCGCCCGCCAACTGTCCGGGACGGCCCTGCTGGGCGAAGCGGCCACCCCTGATGCCGTGCGCGCCGCTCTGAGCCGCCACGGTGTGATCCACTTCTCCTGCCACGGCCACTTCCGGCGGCGCGAGCCCATGGCCTCGGGGCTGGCGCTGGCCCCTTCTACAGGCCGCCGTGGTGAGCCTGTCGAACCATCAGGACGTCGCGGCGGCGAACTCACGGCGGCTGAGGTGCTGCGATCGGTGCGGCTGGAGGCCGACGTGGTAACGCTGAGCGCCTGCGATACCGGCCTGAACCGCCTGACCCCCGGCGACGAACTCCTGGGCCTCACCCGCGCCTTCCTGGGCGCCGGCGCTCGCTCACTGTTGGTCGCCCTGTGGCCGGTACACGAGGTCCCCACCCGCCTGTTCATGGAGCGCTTCTACGAAGCCTGGCTGGCCGGCGCGTCCCGGGCCAGGGCCGTAGCCGAAGCCCAACGCTATGTCCGATCTATCGACACGGAAACTCTTCGCTCTCGGCTCGCGGAATATGGGCTCTCCCTTTCCGAGGCAAATGATTTGCTGGGCCTCTTCGAGACCATGTTGCCGGGCCGGCAGCCGTTCGACCATCCCTACTATTGGGGGGCGTTTCTCTTGATTGGCGACCCCGGTTAGAATGAAGATGGCTGGGTGGTTAGATGGTTAGATGGCTGGGTGGCTGGATGGTTGGATGGCTACTGGCGGGTTGGTTCGATACGAACTACGACTTGATCGAGCTTCGCCGTTGGTAGGCCGGCAAACTCCACCACACCGCCGGCGTCGGTCTCCGCCGTCTCAGTCACCTCTTCATACCGCAGCGCGACGGGCACGCCGGCCAGCTCAGCGTCGGGTATCCCCGGCTGATACACAGCCACCTCAATCTGACTGGTCTTCTCATCCCCTGCAAAAGCTGACACCTCGATCTCCCAGCCTGGAGCGGCTTCCTCTCCCAGCGCTGCCTGGTACAGCAACGTGCCCGGCTCGGCCGATTTGGTGGCCCAGGCCACCGCTGGCTGCCCCCCTCGATGAACTCGGGACGTCGCTTGCAGTCCCGGTCCGAAAAGGACGTACACCGCCCCCACCGCATCCTGGACCCACTGCCGGCCCTGTTCAACGGCCCGTTGTACGACATCCTCCGACCACGACGGTTGAGCCTCGAAGGGCAGGTCGAACGCCGGGTAGGTCTCGGACACAGGGACCGCATCCGCCAGACTTTCCACCACCCACTCGTACACCTGGGCGTACGCTCCGGCGCAGTGGGGGCACAGGGCCAGGTGATCTCGAACGACGGCGAACTCCGCGCCAGCGGTCCCTGTCACCTGGGCGTGGATGTAGTCGGCCAACCTCTCCTGGCAGGCGTCGCAGGTCAGGCGGTCTTCGACGGTGCTCTCCAGCGCCTGGGCCATCTGTCGCAGGCGAGAGCCGCAAGTGGGGCAGGTGGCCACATGCCGGGCGGCCTCTATGACCGGCCCGGCGTCGGGTTCAGCCGACTTGACCTGATGCAGCCAGGTATCCAGATACGTCTGGCACATCTCAGTCCCCATGGTTGCCTCCTACGTCATCCGGTTTCATCATCCAAAGCGCCATCGGCTGCCACAATCTTGCACTTCACGACCCACCACCCAGGATGTCTCGTGCCAGCCGGCGTAGCTCGGGATCTCCGCGCAGGCGCTTCAGCCCGCGTGAACGGAGCACATGCACATTCGGCACATCTGTCCCCAGCGCCACGGCGATCTCCTCGTCGCTGTAGCCGAAGAGGAACTTGAGGAGCACGGCCTGCAGTTGGTTGCGGGCGCGCGGCGATTGACGGAACACTTCTTCTAATTGCAGCAGCAGCGCCTCACTCAATGTCTCGTCAACGACCGCTGCTTCGGGCTGGAGAGCTGATGGATCGGCGAGCGGGGTGTGTTCCTGGTCCGCCTCGTCTGGCAGTGGCGCGATGCGCGCCAGCCGGCGATCACGCCGGCGGAAGTGGTCGGTCGCGGCGTTCCACAGCTTGAGCATGGCGAATGCCATGAACGCGCCTGGATTCTGGCAGTTGTCCAGTTGCTCCGCCACCAGGATCACCGCGTCGTGAGCGACCTCCTGGGCCAGATCCCCATCGCCGTACTTGTGGCGCGCGCGATCATAGAGGTAGCGCACCAGTTCGGTGTAGGCCCGGTCCCGCCGTGCGTCCGCGCTGCCACACGCCGTGTACCACGCCTCGCAGTAGAGATTGATCGCCAGCCGGGCGATCTCTTCTTCAGAAGATGCACACGATGCCTGAGCACGCGCCAGCACCTGGGCGACAAAATCTGCCTCGCCCAGCAGGCGCCAGTCGTGCTTCTCCGTCAGCCGGCGCACAACAGCCCGGCACATCTCCCTTTGCGAGTTGGTGGTCATTTCGGCGTGTGTTTCCTGGGACGGAGCGTTGATGAACCTTGAGAGAAATTTTACCACGGATTCACACTGGAGACAATAAAGAAATCACAAATGCAAGATATTCGGCGCCCGGTGCGCATTGGCCATTGAGTACAGAAAAGCAAATACTACGCTCAGGAAAGGAGAAAAGGAAAATGCGTATCCGAATGAGAGTCAGTTTTGTTGTGGCCCTGCTGGCAGTTGTCCTGCTGGTAGGTCTGGATAAACCACCCACTGTGGGAGCAGCGCCGCCATGTCCACAGTGCGGACAGCCCCCGCTCCCGACGCCGGGGCCGATACTACCGCCCCCACCACCGCCCCCTCCACCACCGCCGCCTGGTTCGGTTCAGATGGTCTACGACGGCGACGCCACTGTTGTCAGCGAGCACCTGGTGGAGCTAACCGCCGGCGTCCCTGTCAGCTTCGAGACCACAGCCCTCTCGGCTGGCAGTGATCCGGTACTCCATCTGCTGGACGCCGACTCCCGAACCGAAGTCGCTGTCAACGACAACGGGGCCGGCGGCGCGGCCGCTCGACTTACCTATCGGCCCAGCAAAACGGGGCAGTACTGGTTGGTCGTGCGCGCCCGCACACAGGACAGCGCCGGCACGTGCAACCTGTTGATGAACGGTTCGCTGTGGCGGGAAGGTGTGCTGTTTGCCGGCTGGCACCTGCGGCTCGACGACCTGCGGGCGCAGGAGGAGATGGAGACGGTTCGCCTGCCCAACGGAGCAGGGGAGACCCACACCCTCTACATCTTGAAGAGTGACGGCCTGGGCATCGAGCGCCGTCAGCGGGGTGGGGGGATCGCCGGCGGCGCGAAGTACGCGGCAAGCGCTGCGCTGGGCACGCGCCAGGTCATCGTCGCCGTGCCGCAGAACTTCACACCGGGGCCGGCGCGGCTGGTGCGAAACGACGTCGCCCTCCCCGGACACGACCCCGACCACGACGGTCTCGGCACGGAGCTGGAGGCGGAACTGGGGACCTGCTCGATCCTCAGCGGCTTCGCCGGGGGCTTCGAGTGCAGCCTGGCCGCCGATGCGCGGGACACCGACGGCGATGGCATCTCGGATGGCTGGGAGGTTCTGGGCCGGCGCTTCGTCTACGAACCCTCGCCAGGGGTTCGGGTCCACGAAAACGTGCCGCTCCCCTTGTGGGGCGCCGACCCACGCCACAAGGACCTCTTCGTCGAGGTGGATTTCATGCTGCGCAGTCCGGGGGAGATGGCCCAGAACCTCTCGCCGACTGTCGCGAGGGCGTTTGCCCGCTACTATCAGGATGAAGTCGGATCGGTGAGCGACCTGCGAATGGCCTACCACGCCGCCACGTTGGTCAACCCCGATGGTCTCCCCGGCATCAACGTGCATCTGGACACCGGGGTGGAGCCGGCGCTGCCAGAGGACGCAACCCTCTACGGCGACTGGGGCGGCTACACGGCGGCGCCGCCGGTCGAACAGCCCGACGGAACGTGGAAGGGGGCGGACTTCAAGACCGCCTGGCAGGATTACATGAGTCCGGCTCGTATCGGCATCTTCCGCTATGCGCTTCCCTACAGCAGCGGTGGCGGTTCGGCGCCCATCAACGCCTTCGCCTTCGCCGCCGGCATCAACAACGCCTGGGTGCTCACCCACGAGTCGGGTCACGCCATGGGGCTTGGCCACTCCGGGCCATCGGGCGCGACCGGAGTAGTCGGTGTGAACTGCAAGCCGAACTACCCCAGCCTGATGAACTACGCCTTCAGCAGCGGGAACGTCGGTTTTGCGGATGGCATTGGCGCACCGCCGCTCAACAACTGGTCGCTGACGGAGTGGGAGGCCGTGCCGCCCAGCAACAGCGCGTACCTGGACGTGCTCGAGAACACGTTCAAATACTGGGTCGATCGTGAGCAAGGGCATGTTGACTGGAACCGCGATGGCTTCTTCGCGCCTGAGGGAAGGACCGTCCGTGCGTATGCCAATTTCAAGCCAGGGGGTGGCGGGTGCGAGTACACGCGCTACAACCGGACCCGCGTAGACAACGCGGCCAGCAATGTGTCGCCGGCCATGGCGCGTCTCGGCAATCGGCTCTACGTGTTCTATGCTCCGCTGGGCGCTTTGCAGTACACCTACTCCACCTCGGCGTGGGATTGCCCGGCGCCTGAGAAGGAGGGGTGCGGCGGCGGTACCTGGGCCGATTCGGAGTGGGCGTACATGGATGCTCAGGGCGGCGTGGACGCGGTGCGGATTGGGGCTGGCCGGCGAGCGCAGCTCCTGGTGGTGACCATCGACGGCGATGGCCAGGTCTGGGAGGCGCGGCTGTCGGTGAATTCGCGTGGGCAGGAGGCGTGGACACCGCCTCGGCTCATTCGCAACGCCAGTCCGGCCGCCGGCGAACCATCCCTGGCGTCGATGAGCGCCTGCGAGACGTATCTGGCGTACAAGGGCGCCGACGGCAAGATCCGCTTCAACCGCCTGACGTGTGCCAGCGGGTGGGAGTGGGAAGGCGAGCAGTTGGCCCTCACTCCATCGGGCGCCGAAATCGTGACCGCCGAATACGCGTCGCCGGCCATCACCCGCGCCTACCTGCCGTGGCGCTCCGGCGTGCCGGCCCTATACGGCGCGTTCGCGGATGCTGCCGGCAAGTTGGGCGTCTGGTGGTTCGATGGCAGCACCGGGCGCTGGGAGAAGACCGACGTCCTCGAGACGCGGCCTGGTCCGATCGAAGGGAGGCCGGCCATGGCGTGGGCGCCGGCGCGCACCAACGCCGAGTATCCCGGCCGCTTCTACCTGATGTACGTCAGCCATGACACAGACCCCAGCCGGAGCTTCAAGAAGAAGCGACGCATCGTTCGCATGATGATGTCGTACGTGAAGGTCACGCAGACGGCCGGCGGCGTTCTCCAGAAGACGGAGAAGGTGGGGTTGGACGGACCCTTCGACAACGTCTGGCACTACGCTTACGGCATCGACCTGCTGTACGAGTCTGGGATCGACACCAACCTGCGCTACGTGAGAGCGGCGCAGGGCAGGGACATCCATTTCCAGCTCTGGTTCCGACCCAAGGCGGACGGCATCAACGATTTCACGTACATCAACTACAACGACTGGGAGGTTCTGCGCGTCGGCCTGTGCCGGAACGTCGTAAATCCCGGCAGTTTGGTAGCTGACCCCATTGTGTGTCCTGCCAAGACGTGGTAGGCACGGTGCAGCAAACGGACGCGCTATCTGCACAGCGGATGCTGGCCCACTGGGCCAGCATCCACTCGTTGTGATTCCATTGCCATGCCTAATGGCCTGTGCCCGACAAGCCACACTCACTATCTATCTCTGTCGCTCGCTGGAAGACACTGGACGAGGGCAGCGGGAGCTAGTTTGATGTTCGAGGGGTGGCCGGCAATCTCCGCCGCGGGTTGCTGGATTTGAAAGTCTTTCTGGGTAGTGGCACAGTTAGGTCGATTGACTTATAAGTCAGTAGCCTATACCACCCGTGGGATCGAGATGACAAAAGAAGGCTGGCTGAGCCCCCACGACTCAGCCGGCCCGAACTAGGAGGAGAAGATTTGGCGGCATATCTTGAATTCCAGGAGCTACCTCTATCTGGAGCCGCAGTTTCTCTTGCGCGAGGAGCTGAGGGAGCCGCGCAACTACTTCTCTGTGTTGGAGGGTGGGCGCACCGATCCGGTGGCGCGGTTTGTGGCCGAAAACCTGACTTCCTTTATCGGGATCGTGTTCGAGGATCTCTGCCGGGATTGGGTGATGGAGCAGGGCGCCATGGGGCGTTTGCCCTTCGTGCCTGAGCGAATTGGGGCCTGGTGGGCTCGCGATGAGGAGATTGATGTCGTGGCTGTCGGTGGGGACACAGCTCTGTTCGGGGAGTGCAAATGGACGGCGCGTCGGGTGGGGGTGAACATTCTGGACGATCTGAAGCGCAAGGCGTACCCGGTTGTTCAGGAGGGGGGTTGGGAGCGTGTCCGGTATGCGCTGTTTTCGCGCTCCGGCTTCACGGCGGCGCTGGAGCGTCGCGCGAGAGACGAGGGCATTTTGTTGGTTGGCCCGGAGGACCTCCTGTCAGTTTCAAGCCCGCCACACTAATACTCGACATAAGACATAGGAAAACAAATGTTCTATGCAGGACAAATGTTCTATTGGGGGGCCGCTTTGGAGAAAACTGATCGTGTAGCCGTAGCAGTTCCCGGCCAAGACTTGGTCCAGAGACGCCGGCGGTGCATAAAACACACCAAGCGCCCCGTTCATTGGTGAAATTGTATCATCTCAATATTTCGGGACTATGTAGGTCGAAATGGTATTTCGACCCGACGATTTACCAAATCGTCCTACATCTCCCCCAACATATTGAGAAGATACGTGAAATTGCCCTAAAACCGCGGTAGTGGCGCAGAGATGGAGCCGAAATAAATTGACATAACATTTTACAGGGTGGTCGGAATGGG
>JBHHTZ010000006.1:0-23542 GCA_046753605.1 Anaerolineae bacterium | reverse complement strand
AAGTCCATCGCCACCTGGTCCTGGATGGCGTGAGAGGTGGCGATGACGGCCGAGACGCCGGCATCCAGCAGACCATGAACCTGCTGCTGGGTCGAGCAGCCGTTGAGAAAGACCAGTTGCAGCCCAGTTTGCTGCCCCAGGAACCTGGCCAACCCGCCGGCATCCGCCGCCGCAGGTGCACCCTCTGACGACTCCAGCAGCAGTTGGTAGCCGTTGGCGTGGCCCCCGAAGTGGAAGACGGCAATGCGATCCCGGTACTCGGGACTCTGGAAGACGTTGAGGACGTCCTGGACCGTGGCGTTCTGGCGCACGACGTTGTCGCACAAGCCATCTTGCCTGGCCCGCTCCAGCGTGTCCTGCAGCCGGCGGGCTTCCTCGGGCAAGTTGCGCAGGTATCGCGAGCGGTCGTCGTGGGCGTTGGCAAAAGCCAGGAAAACGACGGGCTTTTGGTTATCGCTCATCATCACGCTCCTTGTTCCCGTTTGTGCCCATGGCTTGGGATCGACCAGCTCCCCATTCACAATTCACAATTGACAATTGTCAATTCACAATTATCATGCCTCCGCCCCCACGACCACGAAGGGCGCCCAGTAGCGTGGATGTGCGTACTCGGGCTGCGATCGCAGCTCGCGCATGGCGCGCTGCAACGCGATAGCCTTGTCATCCAGCTCGATGTAGCCCTGGTAGAACGAGGCCATCAGCGCCGCCGTGGCCTCGTCGCTCACGCTCCACAGGCTAACCAGCGCGGATCGGGCGCCGGCGGTCAGGAAGGCCCGGGCCAACCCGATCACGCCGTCGCCGGAAACCCTCCCCAACCCCGTCTGGCAGGCGCTCAGGGCTATGAGGTCGGCCGGCAACCACAGGTGCGAAACGTCAGAAGCCGTCAACACGCCCGAGACAGCCTCGGAGTCGGCCAGGGCGATGAAGGATTGCAGCGGATCGTCGGCGTAGGCGATGCCATGAGTGGCCAGGTGTAGGATGCCGTGGGTCTGCATCAGCGCCTCGACCGTCTCGCGGTCGGCGTGCTCTCCCAGCAGCAGGGTGCGCCGTGGCTCGGGCAGCAGGCCGGCAATGACTCGCGCCTCTCGCTCTGCCCCCGGCAGCGGTTCGAGTTCCACTTCAACATCGCCCAGCCCTGAGACAGTAGGCATTGTCGGATTGCCCACCACCAGCGCCTTCAGATTGGCCGGGCTGCCATAGTCCGGTTCGTGGCGGATGTCGTCGAACACCTGCGCCGAAGGTGCATACAGCAGCGGCCACTGATCGGCCAGCCACACGTCGTCCGGTCCGAGCAGCGCGGCGAAGGGCAGGAGCCACAACGCGCCATGCGGCTCGATGACCACGGGGGTACCGTCAGTCGGCAGCCCATCGGCGACAGGCTCGACAAAGTCCGCGTACAGAGCGCGCAGCAACTGCTTGGGATCGGCCAGCGCGCCCGAGTCCGTAGCTCGACGGGCGTCGCGAGTCAGGCGCACACCACGGGGTGCGTTGTCCACGTTCAGCATGTCGCGGAGTTCCTGAACAAGTTGGGTGATGGCAGCCTGGCCCAGTTCGATGACGTGGCTACGCAGATGACCGTCTGGGGATACTGCGAACACCGCGGTGAGGTCGTTCATGACGTGGAAAATCAGTCGTGCGACGGGCGGCACGACGCGCGCAGCTTCCTCTTGTGTCAGTTGCTCACCGGCGTCGCCGCTGGGGATGGCAGCCGCCATCTCCGTCAGCATGGGCCACTTCTCATCCTGGCGGGCGTGGATGATGTGGGCCGCTTCGTTCAACAGGGCCTCCAGATTCGGTGGGGGTCCCGTCTCAATGCCAGGCGCCATCTGGGCCGGCGAGTCGAAGTCCACCGCGAGGCCGGGCGCCATCTGGGCCGGCGAATCGAATCCCACCGCGAGGCCCGGCGCCATCTGACTGGCCATGTTCTGGCGCACGCCGAAGGGGCGCTGCCGGCTGGCGCGCATTCCGTGCCCCGATAGCCGGCGCTGCCTCCGGCTGTCCAACAAATCGCGAAAGGCCTGGCCGCGCGCTTCCTCGACCACCGCCATGACGGCCTGATACCGCGCCGGCTCGGTCTTTGCACGCTCCAGGTGGACGGCGATCAGTTGGTCGTAGACATCGCGCACGCTTTCGATGAACGTGACCTTGCCTTCGTCGGTGCGCAGCTCCCGTTGACGCCAGCGGATCAGGTTCAGGCTGTGGCGCAGATTCAGGGCCGCCCCTTCCAGATCGCCGGCTGCTCGCTGGCAGTAGCCCAGCCCCCATAGGACGTACCAGCGGGTGTCGTCGGCGCCGTCTGGCAACGCGACCGCCGCCCGCTCGAAGGCCGCTTGCGCCTCGCTCATTTGACCTTGCTCCAGGTACAGCCGGCCCAACCCGGCCAGTGCTCGCCCCTCACCGAGGGCGTCGTCGGCCTGTTCGTACAGTTCCAGGGCCTGCTGATAGCTCTGGAGTGCCTGGTCGATGTCGCCACGGTCGCGGTAGATGCCGGCCAATGCCGCCAGCACGCGCCGTTTTTCCAGCCGGTCCGCGTGTTTGTCCAGCAGGTTCAGCGCGTCGGCCAATGCAGCTTCGGCTTCGTCCACGTTGCCGCGCCGTCGCTGGACGATGCCGATGTGTGTC
Source organism: Anaerolineae bacterium (assembly GCA_046753605.1). Classification (GTDB taxonomy): domain Bacteria; phylum Chloroflexota; class Anaerolineae; order Epilineales; family JAANWY01; genus JBHHTZ01. The sequence continues at coordinate 20,920 of JBHHTZ010000006.1, read as the reverse complement.
AGCGCGTGGGCGCGCAGCTCTGGCGCGTGCTGGATTTCGGGCCGCGCCAGGGCCTTTTCGTAGGCGTTCAAGGCCGGCATGTCCTGCGGCTGGCGGAGATAGGCATTGCCGATGTTGATCAGCAGTTTCACGGGCAGCGTGACGTCCTCTTCGGCCGCCGCCAGGTCTGTGGCCACGGCTTGGCTGAAAAGATCTGGCACCTCGAAATCGCCCAGGACGGCTTGCAGCCGCAGGCTGTCGGAGTAGCCTTTGCTCACCGTCATCAGCGAAAGCATGACGTCTTCCAGCTCGAAGTCGGGATCCTCGGCCAGGGCCCGCAGGCCGGCCTCGTAGGCCGTCACCGCCTTCTGGACGTCGCCGAAGGCCTCCTGAGCCTGGCCTACTCGATTGAAGAGCACGGCTGTCAGACGTGGACGATCCAGCCTTCTGGCGATGAGCAACGCCCGACCGTGAGCCGCGAAAGCCTCTTCGTAGCGTTGCTCCGCCTGCGCTATGATGGCTTCGTTTTCCAGGGCCACTACACTCTCATAGTCGTTCATCTCTTTCTCCTACACGGCCGGAAAGGCCGTCAGGCCATACTTCTCCAGGTAGTCGTACGGCATCCAGCCATAGCCGGCCCCGTCCGGGCATTCCCTCGCCCAGGATGTTCCCCAACTATTGCGAACGATGAAATAGCCGCCGCCGGGCACCGTGTCGTCGTCCTGATAGCCCACCATGCACATGGCGTGAGCGCTCTCCAGCCAGACAATTGGATTGCCGGTGCCTTCAGGTGCCAGGGGCATACGGATGACCCCGGTCCGATCGATCATCAGGCTGTTCCAGTAGTTGAATGTGGGCACCGTAAAGGCTATGGCATAGCCGCCGGCCAGGTGAGCCTTCAACTGATCGACGTCTCGCGGCCACAGGAACACGTACTTCTCTATGCGGTATTCCTCGGCCCGTTCCCGAGCATCCGGGGATGGCGCGCCCTGCGCCTCATCACCCGGCATGGGATTCGGGTTGTACGGCCAGTCCACCTCGGGACAGATGCCGTATTCCTTCAACGCCTTCAGCCCGTACAGCAAGAGCGATCCCGGCCGGTTCTTCATTATTGGTGTGATAAAGTGCTGCCGCGCTGCCCAATACAGGAACTGCTCCGACAGATCCACCTCGGTATCCTCGGTCAGGTACTCCCGCAGAGCGGCGCAGGCATGGGCCACGCACGTCCCCCGCGTCCCCTGATGACGGATGGCCGGCATTCGGTCCACCAGAGATACTCGCGCCGGCAATTCCTCCGGCACGCGCAGCCCCGGCAACAGGCTTCGGGACCGATCAGCATCGAACTCATCCCACGCACCCAGGCCGTAGGAGCGGGGTGCTACGCCGATCTGCTGCTGGATGTCTTGCGGAACGAGAGGCAGCAGCTCCTGAGCCATGGACTCCAACTCAGCCGGCGTCATGTTGAGCGTCTCAGCCAGCCCCTGCCGGCCTGTCTCCTCAAACGCCGTGGTGACCAACTCTTCGACGGTTGTAATCCACAGCGGACGCAGGGCTTCAACCGCCGAGGGGCTTATCTGATCGATGCTGTCGAGAGGGATACCGACTTTCTCAGCCATGCTGTCCGCCTCCCTGTCCAACTATTCCACGGCCTCCAACTCCTGCACAAGCCGCTGGTGCATGCCGGTTACGCGCAGCAGCAGGGAGTGGCTGGCCTCGAAGGACAGGTTAACCACGTTGGTTGTGTCGGCTGTGGTCAAGAGTAGGGCGCTGTCAACTGCGACCATACCGTCTCCCTCGCCCGGGTAGAATTCTAGAAACTCCTCAAAGAGGGGGAGATTCAGCTCTCGAACCACGTCGGGCAAGGCGATATGCTTCAATGTTGTCCGGGTCCAATGCCAGGGCTGCACGATGTCCTGAGGGATGAAGCTCATGAGATCGTAGAGCTGAAGAGCAACTCGACTCATGGTGGGCTGTACGCCGGCGATGGCGATGTATCTCACTGTGTCCAGTTGACTCTCGGGGATCAGCGTGCGCAGATAGCCGCCAGGCGCCCCCCAACGCTCCAGTTCGTCCATCGAAGCGACGTGCGACAGCCACAGCCGGCGCATCAGATGGACCACCGCTTTGACCACCAGTTTGCTGCCGGGGATGGGGAGCAGGCCGGCCACACCGTCGGCGATCACACCGAGCAACCGGTCGTCTAGCGTGGCAACGCGGGTGCCCTTGTGCGGCGTCCCAAGGGTCACGAGCGCCGCCACGTCTGGCTCGTCTCGATGACGGCGCAGGTAGCCTCGGCACACCAGGCCACCGCGACTGTGCCCCACCAGAATGACGCGGTCGGCACTGTATTCCTCTTTGGCAAAGGCGACGACGCGCTCCAGTTCATCGACGGTGCTGTCAATCGTGCCGACACTATCGGTTTGCGTCCAACTGACGACCGGATTGCCTTCGGCTTCCAGGAGGGGATACAGCCCCTGGGCCGGCGGCTGTGTGGGGACCCGGACTCGATAGCCGGCCATCGGCAGCAGTGGTGGGTGCCAGTGCTTGCCGGCCGGCTCCGTGGCGCCCGGGCCAGGCAGCGGCGGCGCCGGTTCGCCGGTCATGTCGTCCCAGCTATGCCTGGTCCCACCCCAGCCATGCACGAAGATCACGGGCGGGCGGTCACCAACGCCGGGAGCGGACGCTTGAAATTCAGGCAGATCGGGACGTTGGACCATAGTCACGATCCCTCCCCGGCAGGCTCTCCGTTGCCCGCCGGCATGGCCTCGGCCAACCACTGCTCCAGTATCACCACTGCCCCCTGTGTACTGGAGACTGTGACGGAACGGGTCAATTGGACTGGATCCTCTGGCAGAGGCTCGCCGCTATCAATGGCATCCTCCAACTCGCCATTCCGAGTGCGCGTGTACTTCAGGAACAGCAGACGGGTGTTGAGGGAAGTCTCATATTCTTCCTTGGCAGCGGCCACCTCGTCGGGGAGCAGATCCCAGGGATCAGCCGGCGGCAGTCCCCGCGCCGCCACCTGGGCTTCGCTCAGTTCGGCCACCGCCTCTGCGTGGGCATCGTAGCTCGACCGAATGGACCGGGCGTGGTCTTGAAGGCTTTCATCGTGGACAACGGGCATGGCACAATCTCCTATCGCATTACGGTAAAAGGCGCACCTGTCGCTGGTTGGGGGGGGGGCGCCGCCCCACCCCCCCCCCCCCCCCCCCCCCCCCCCCGCCTGGCTGCGCCAGGCACCCCCTCTCCCCTCTCCCAAGTTTGGGAGAGGGGAGAGGGGGATGGGGGGAGTGGGGAGAGGGCCACCAGGCGTGCCCCTAAGCAACGGCGTCATTTTCCTTCAATGCCCTCTTCAATTTGAGGGATCTCTTCCGCAATTTCACCAGCCGAAGTACAGTAGCGAGAGATCCTCCTCGGTCGCGGTTCCCGCTTGGATGCGCTGGCGCAGTTGCTCCGTCTCAACGTCCACCGGGGTCAGGACATCGCGACCAAACAGGTGACCGAGCAGACCTGTATCGCGGGGTGGGAGCTCGGTGGATAGGTCAGGCGTTCCACCGTGAATCAGCTCCAGCGTCGCCTCGATCACCTGCTTGTTCTTCGGCAGGTAGCGATGCACCTGTTGGATATAGTACATCGTGGCACCGGGTAGAACGGCCGACCACAGGGGAATGGTCCCATCGCCAGCATCGGGCCCCTCGTCCAGCCGGATCAGCTCATACCGTGGCTTTTCATCGGAGCCGAAGCTGCGCTGCACTTCCACGACGGTGTCCACGTTGCAGCCGGCGATCTCGATGGTGTCGACCTGGGGATCGGCACCGGCTAACATCTGATGGAACTGCCGGCCGGCGTCCAGGTAGTCCTGGCGAATGCCTGCCAGCCGCCAGGCGTTCGCATCATAGAGGTCCCAATTCGCGGGATATGGCCGGTGAGACGGGAACAGATGGGGCGGGGCTGGTAGCAGTTGATAGAGGCTGGGCATGTTGTACACGAGGCGCCGGGGGGCGTTCTGCCCATTCAGTTTGGCGATGATCGCCATGTTCCGATTGCCCAGCGCGATGTCCCCAACCGCGCCGGCGGCGCCGAAGTGGGGCGTGCCGTGCATGATCAGGCGCTTGATTCGCCTTTCGGCGGCCGCGGTGTGGCGTGCCAGATACGCTCGGGAGACGATCCCGCCCATGCTGTGCCCCACGAGTGTGAATCGGCGGTCGGGGTCGCCGTCTGCCCAGCGCTCGATGCATGCGTGCAGGAGATCGCCGTTCTGCTCGATGGGCCGGCGCCAGTCGTAGGGAAACTCGTACAGATCGACCTGCCGGCGCAGTGCCAGGCTGATCTTGAGGTACACCACCTTCTCAATCCCGATGGGCGCCGCCTCGATTTCGGGGTCGCGATCACGGGTGCCTTCCTGGTTGAGCTCGAGATAGCTGCAGTGACCATCGAGGAAGAGCTTGGGGTTAATCCAGAGCAACGTGGTCACGCCGCGAATGCTGCTGAGCAGCGAGCCCATGAAGCCGGGCAGCAGGACGACAGCCTCGCGCAACCCTCGGGCTTGCGGCTCCTCCATCAGCGCCCGCATTTCGGCCATCTCGTCCGCGCCCAAGAGCTGTTCCGCTGCTTCTTCGTCGGTGCCGGCCTCCAACCGGGCTTCGATCTCCTCGAGAGATAGCGCTGACCAGCTTGCCAACAGATCAGTCGTGTTCATGGTTCACCTCTCCAATGTATACTTGATGGCTTCCTCCATCGTCATCGCTTCACCATCGGCAAACACCCTGGCAGCGGTCTCTTCACCCAACGCCTGGCGGGCCGGCTCCAGATGGCGCTCGAGTCTGTCCGTTTCGGTGAGGGCGAGTGGTGCGCCGATAGCCGCGCGCAGGGCAGCAGCAGCGCCGGCCAGGAGCAGGGCACGCTCCGGTTGGCGCTGCTGGGCGGCCAGGCCGGCGAAGCTCTCCAGCGACTCGGCAATCCCTCGCCTATCGCCCAACTCCTGTCGTATGCGCAGACTCTCTTCCTGGAGTGAGTATGTCGCTGTATAGTCACACTGATCGAGCAGCAGGTTCCCGAGGTTGGTAAGCGCGTGAGCAATGCCCGACTTGTGACCCAGCTCTCTGAATATTGCGAGGCTCTCTTCCAGGAGAGGGTGTGCCGCCGAGGTGTCGCCTTGCTCATGGGTCACGATCCCCAGATTGTTCAGCGAGTAAGCAATACCCTGCCTGTCTCCCATCCCTCGCCGTATAGACAGGCTTTCTTCCCACAAGGAACGTGCCATGCCAATATCGCCCTCATAGTAGAGTGTACGTCCCAGGTTGTGAAGCGAGGTGGCGATGCCTTGCCTATCTCCCAACTCCTGCCGGATAGCTAGACTCTCCTCGTAAAAGGAACGGGCTGCAGCGTAATCACCTTGATAGTAGGTGACATCGCCAAGGTCGTGAAGTGCCGTGGCGATGCCCCACCTGTCACCCAAAGCTTGCTGTATCGCCAGGCTTTCTTCCAGGAAAGAACGTGATGCTACATAGTCACCTTGTTCGCCGGCAACGCTCCCTAGGTTGATGAGCGCGTAGGCGATGCCTTGCCGATCGCCCAGCGCGCGCTGTATAGCCAGGCTCTCTTCGAAGAGAGCACGTGCCGCTGCGTGATCGCCCTGCTCTCCGGCCACGCTTCCAAGATTGTTGATCGCGAGAGCGATACCCCGCTGATCTCCCTGATCCCTATATATGGCCAGGCTTTCCTCGTAGCGGGACCGCGCTACGGTGTAGTCGCCCTGCCGCCAAGCCAAAAGGCCAATGTTGTTAAGCGATGCGGCCATGCCCGGCTTGTCGCCCAGATCTCGCCGTATCGCCAGGCTTTCCTCGTAAAAGGAACGTGACTTGGCGAGATCGGCTTGCCAGTAAGCCGTATTGCCCAGGCTGTTGAGCGTCTTTGCAATGCCCTGCCTGTCTTTTAACTCATGGAACAGCGTCAGGCTCTCCTCGAGGAAGGAGCGTGCCGCATCGTAATCCCCTTGGTTCTGGGCCAATTCGCCTATTCCGTGGAGGACCTTTGCCCGCGACGCCATGTATTCGGACGCCTCTGGAAGTGCCAGGCTCTCTGTCAATCGCCTTCGCCCCTCCGTGTAGTATCCGCGCACGGACCAAAAGTACCACAGCGCTCCGCTCAGGCATAAGCCTGCTTCCGCATCCCCACTCTCTCTCGCCCAACGCAGCGCCGCCCGCAAGTTGTCGTGCTCTGACTCCAACCGGTCTAACCAGGTCGCTTGTTGCGGTCCCATTAACGCCTGCTCGGCTTCCTCCACCAGCGCCAGGAAATAGGTTGCATGGCGGTGCTGGGCGTTCGCTAGTTCACCGCTCACCGCCAACTGCTCCTGTCCATACTGGCGCAGCGTCTCCAGCAACTGATATCGTATCGAATCGTCTGCTTCCTCCTCTACCAAAGACTTGTCCACCAGCCGCGACAGCAGATCCAGGATGTCATACGTCTCCACGCCGTCCCCCACACCTACCGCCTCCGCTGCCTCCAGGGTTAAACCGCCGGCGAACACCGACAATCGATTGAACAAAGTGCGCTCCCCCTCACTCAGCAGGTTATAGCTCCAGTCCACCGTACCACGAAGGGTTTGGTGGTGCGGCAGCGCTGTCCGGCGCCCCCTGGTGAGCAGGCGGAAGCGGTCGTTCAGTCGCATGGCAATCTGTTCCGCCGATAGGACGTCTACTCTCGCCGCCGCCAGTTCTATCGCCAGCGGCAGGCCATCCAACCGCCGGCATATCTGGGTGACCGCCAGGGCGTTGCGCTGCGTCAGGGCAAACCCGGGCCGATTGAGTTGGGCGCGTTCGACGAACAGACGCACCGACTCCGATTCCCGAAGCTCCTCCACCGGCGGCAGAGCCACGATGTAAGGAACGGACAGGGGCGGTACGCTCCAGACCTGCTCGCCTCGGATATTCAAGACCTCGCGGCTGGTGGCCAGGATGGTCAGCCCAGGGCAGGCGCGTAGCAGCGTGTCCGCAAGATCAGCGCATGTCTCGACCATGTGCTCGCAGTTGTCCAGGATCAGCAGCATCTGCCTGGACCGGAGGTGGTTTTCGAGCATCTCGGCGATCGAATGTCCGGCCTCCTCTCGCACGCCCAGCACTTTGGCGACCTCTTGCGCCACCAGGGACGGGTCTTCCAGGGCTGCCAACTCCACCAACCAGACGCCGTCCTCATAGTCGTCCACCACAGTGCGCGCTACTTCCAGGGCCAGCCGCGTCTTGCCACACCCACCCGGTCCGGTGAGGGTCAGCAGTCGCGCAGTGGACAGCCGGCTCTTGACCTCAGCCATGTCCCGCTGCCGGCCAACGAAACTTGTCAGTGAGACGGGGAGATTGTTGGTGGCGACGTCGAGGGGTCTGCGTTGTGTGATCGGGGCAGCCGGCGCCTCTTCCTCGCGCCGGCGCGGCGGCTCGAGGGCACGGAGGTGTTCCTCCAGATCAACAGTGAAGATGCGCCCGTCCGGCGCGCGCATGTGGAGCACTGGCGTAGCCCACTCGACGCCGTAGCCGCCGGCAAAGATGGCTTTGCGCGCCTCGGCCAGGGCCGCGTCCACCGGGTAGCCATCGGCGACGGCAGTGTAGAACCAGTGGGCGAAGGTAATGGCGGCGGCGTCGGTGATCTCAAACTGCATGGCAATGACTGCCGGCACGCCACCCTGCTGAATCAGACTCTGAGCGGCGCCGGCGAAGGGGTCGTTGCGGGACGCACGCGCGCCCTCACAGGCGTTGAGGATGGCCAGGCGCAACGGGCGGTGATCCCGCAGCAGCGCACCCAGGTACTGACCGCTGACGGGCCGGCCTCGCCCGTGTTCGTCTTCCAGGAGCAGCACCCCATCTTGGGCACGTTCGTCGAAGTCACCATGACCAATGTAGTGGAAGATGTGGAACTGCTCGTCCCACAGCCGGCGTTGCAGAGCCGACAGGGTCGCCTGTTCCAGGCGATCCAAGGCCACCAGGCCCCGGTGTCCCAGCTCGCCCAACGCTTCGTTCAGGTTCGCCCATTCCTGCTCCATGTCGATCCGCGGGTAGTCGTGGGGGCATGAGATCATGGTCAGGACCTTTAGCGGTGGTTTCATGGCCAGTGGTCGGACAGGCTCCGGCAACTCCAGGTAGCGCACCAGGGGTGTCTCGGCCGAAAGGACGAGGAATCGCCTGAGGGCGGCGTTAAAGAGAAACTCCCACGGTAAGTCAGCCAGCTCGGGGGTGTCTATCAGCCGCAGCCGGATGCGCAGCCCCCTGCCTTGACGATTGACCTCGTCCAGGCTGCTGTTCAGGCAACTTCGTACTTCGTCGTCGAAGACGGCTTCGAAAAGGCGCCCGCCGAAGGTCTCGGCAGCCTCCACTTCTGCCCAGTCCTGACGGCGCACGTCTCGTGTCGCGCTGCGACGAGGCCGGCCAACACGCAGCAGGAAGTTCTCTATCTCCAGGTCCGAGAAGGGGATCCCGAATTCGATGGCAGCCTCGCCGGCCGGCGAATCGAACACGCGGGCGCAATAGCCGGCGTCTCTGCGCTCGATGAGCAGGTCGAAATCAACGTAGTGCATTTCTGGCATGACCTTCTTCTCCACGGCTGATTACACCTGGGCAGCCCTGTCCAGCGCGCACTCGATAGCTTGCTCGGCAGTCAGCGCCTGTCCATCGACAAATGCCCTGGCAGCAGCCTGTTCGCCCAACGACTGGCGGGCCGGCGCCAGATGGCACTCCAACTCGTCTTGCTCGCCGGCCAGCAGCGGCGCGCCGAGCGTCGCGCGCAGCGCAGCGGCGGCTCCGGCGAGGCGCAGGGCGCGCTCCGATTGACCCTGGGCGGCAGCCAGACCTGCGAAGCGTTCCAGCCACTCGGCTACACCGTGTTTGTCCCCCAACTCTTGTCTGATGGCAAGGCTTCTCTCCCACAACGAATGCGCCGTTGCGTAGTCGCCCTCATCGCGAGCTACAAGCCCAAGGTTGTCGAGTGAGCGGGCGATGCCCCGTTTGTCCTCCAGCTCCTTGGATAGGGCTAAGCTCTTCTCATAGTACGAGCGCGCCGTGGCGTAGTCACGCTCCTTATGGGCTACATTCCCCAGGCCACTCAGTGTACGTGCGATGCCTCGTTTGTGACCGGCTTCTTGCCAGGTCGCCAGGCTTTTCTCCCAAAGAGAACGTGCCGCTCCGTAGTCGCCCTGGTCATAGGCCAGGTCTGCCAGATTATTCAACGTCCCAGCGATGTCCTGCTGGTGTCCCAGCTCCCGCCATATTGCCAGGCTCTTGTCCCAAAGGGAGCGCGCTCCCGCCACATCACCCTGCTTCCGGGCGAGGTCTCCAAGGTTATGAAACGACGTAGCAATACCCGGCTTGTCTCCTGATTTCCGCTTGATTTCCAGGCTTTCTTCCCAGAGAGACTGCGCCGTGGCGTAGTCACCCTGGTCCCTGGCCAGTAATCCCAGGTTGTTGAGCGATCGCGCAACACCTTCCGTGTCGCCGAGTTCCCGTCTGATTGCCAAACTCGTCTCCCAATGTGACCGTGCCGAGGTGTAGTCACCCCGGTAGTACGCCAATGCCCCGGCGCCGTTAGTGGCTGTCGCCAGTATCTCTGTGCGCTCTGCGGCCGGCGCCAGATCCAGGAACGCCGTCAGCCACTCCCAACCCTCAGTCAGGTATCCTCGCACGACCCAGAACGGCCACAGTATTCCTGTCAGCCGCAAGCCCGCATCCGTCTCCTGATTTTCCCTGGCCCAACGCAGCGCCGCTCGCAGATTCTCGTGTTCCCGCTCCAGCCGGTTCAGCCACACGAATTGCTTCGGTCCTTCCAACTCTGGATCCGCCTGCTCTACCAGCCCCAGGAAATACACGGCGTGCCGGCGCTGGGCGTCCTCTGTCCCGCCGCTCCGCTCCAGTCGCTCCTGTCCGTACTGCCGGAGTGTCTCCAGCAGTCGATACCGAAATGAATCTTCTGCCCCCGTTTCCACTACCACCAGCGACTTGTCCACCAGCCGCGACAGCAGGTCCAGGACGTCGTACGCCTCCACCCCGTCCCCCACACCTACCGCCTCCGCTGCCTCCAGGGTGAAACCGCCGGCGAACACCGACAATCGGTTAAACAAGGTGCGCTCTGCCTCACTCAGTAGGTTGTAGCTCCAGTCCACCGCACCACGAAGGGTTTGGTGGTGCGGCAGCGCTGCCCGGCGCCCCCTGGTGAGCAGGCGGAAGCGGTCGTTCAGTCGCATGGCAATCTGTTCCACCGACAGGACGTCTACCCGCGCCGCCGCCAGTTCTATCGCCAGCGGGAGCCCGTCCAACCGCCGGCAGATCTGCACCACCGGGAGGGCGTTGTGCTGCGTTAACTTGAACCCCCGTCGGCTGAACTGTGCCCGGTCAACGAATAAGCGCACAGCCTCACACTGTGCCAGTTCCTCCGGGGAGGGCAAGTCCTGACGACCACTGGGCAGGGACAGAGGTGGTACGCCCCATACTAACTCACCAGGAATGTCCAGCGTCTCTCGGCTGGTGACTAACACATGTAGCCTGGGGCAGGTGCGTAGCAGTGTGTCCACAAGGGTGGCGCAAGTCTTGACCAGGTGCTCGCAGTTGTCCAGCACAAGCAGGGCGTGCCTTGGCCGGAGATGGTCCGCGAGCACCTCGGTCAAAGGCCGGCCCGGCGCCTCGTGCACGCTCAGCGCGCTGGCAACTTCGTGTGTGACGAGCACCGGGTCCTGCAGTGGAGCCAACTCCACCCACCACACGCCATTCGCATACGTCCCCAATTGATCGCGCGCCACTTCCAGCGCGATACGGGTCTTGCCGCAGCCACCCGGGCCTGTGAGGGTAAGCAGCCGAGCAGTGGAGAGATGCTGCTTGATCTCAGCCATCTCGCGCTCCCGGCCGACGAAACTGGTCAACGAGACGGGCAGGTTGTTGGTAGAGACATCCTCTGGCGCCCGCATGGTGACCGCCGGCGGTGCCGGTTCTGCTTCAGGAGTGCGCACAGGCTTGATGGCTGCGATGTCCTCGACATCGAAGATGCGTCCATCAGGCGCCCGCATGTACAACACGGGCGTGCCCCACTCCGCGCCGCAGCCCTGGGCGAAGATGGCTTTCCTCGACTCAGCCAGGGCGGCATCTACGGGTCGGCCATCGACCACCGCGGCGTAGAACCACTGGGCAAAGGTGATGGCAGCCTCGTCTGTGACCTCGAATTGCATCGCGATGACCGCCGGCGCGCCGCCCTGCTGGACCAGGCTCTGGGCCGCGCCGGCGAAGGGGTCGTTGTGAGAGGCACGCGCGCCCGCACAGGCGTCGAGGATGGCCAGACGCAGCGGCCGGTGGTCGCGCAGCAGTGTGCCCAGATACTGGCCACTGACGGGGCAGCCGCGCCCGTGTTCATCTTCCAGGAGCAGGACCCCGTCCTGCGTGTGCTGGTCGAATTCACCGTGGCCGATGTAGTGGAACACATGACACTTCGTGTCTAACAATCGACGCTGTAGGGCAGACAGGGTGGCTTGCTTCAACCTGTCCAGTACCACCAGGCCGCGCTGCTCCAGGTCGCCCAATGCTTCGGCCAGGTTCGCCCATTCGCTCTCGACGTCGAGATGGGGGCGGTCGTGCGGGCTGGGGATCATGGTCAGAACCCTCAGCGGTGGCTTGACAGCCAGAGGGCGGATGCGCTCTGGTAGCTCGATGTAGCGCACCACGGGCGTCTCTGCTGAGAGAGCGAGGAATCGTCGGAGGGCAGGATCATACAGGTACTCCCAGGGGAGATCGGCTAGCTCGGGGGCGCCTGTCAGGCGCAGCCGTATACGCAATCCGACTCCCTGTCGATCAGTCTCGTTCAGACTTCTGCGCAAACAAGTCTGCAGGGCATCGTCGAAGACGGCCTGGAAGAGACGGCTGCCGAACTCCCTGGCCGCCTCCACCTCCGGTGACTTCGGGCGACGTACACCGCGTCGGGGCCGGCCAACACGCAGCAGGAAGGTCTCCAGTTCCAACTCGGAGAAAGGGAGGGCGAACTCGGCGGAGGCTTGGCCGACTGGAGAGTCCAGCACCTGGCCTCGATACCCTGCCTCCGAGCGCTCCACGAGCAGGTCAAAGTCGAGATAGGTTACCTCGGCCATGGCCGCCACCTCTTGCGCCCATCTAACCTTGTCTTGGTCTACCCAAATCATATTCCGTTTTGCGGAATCCGAGCCGTCTCGCGGTCAGTCGCCGTTCAAGCCGACGCGCATCCGAAATCTGCTTTCTCCGCCGGGGGCAGAGAATCCGGAGAAATCGCAGCGTGCATGCCGTTGTCTGGGACGAAGAGGGGGTAGAGGGACAACTGCACAACTTATGCAAATGATACGTCGAGTGCCGGCGGCTGTCAAACAGGCAACATAGACGCTTCCTGGGATGAAGTCCGATCCTGTGTTGCGTCGTATTATTCAGAAACCAATGGACCGAATACCTTTAAGTCGCGCATCTCTGACGGACACTCTAGTTGCGGCCTCTGGGCGTACTCCCGGAGGTTGGCGCCGGCCCGGGTGATGAGCTCGTCGTAGGTCAGGTCGCCGTTGGCGTCCTTGATGGCCTGGCTCAATGCCCAGGTGAAGGCGCCTCGATACTCTCCTTCAATGTGGGCATCGGCTGCCGTCTGACGATCTTCGCAGCCGGCCAACAAGACATGCCGCTCTACGGGAACGACTCCGTACTTGTTCTCCCGGAAGCGTCGCCGCAGAAGGGCCAGATACTCCTGCATCTTCGCAGCCCACTGGTCTTGTGGGATGTCCTGTAGCATCTGCGCCAACTGAGCGGCCGCCCAGGCATCGGCCTCGGCGTCGCGCTGGGCTTGCCGAGCCAAGATGCGATCCTGAACCTCCAGTGGAGGGGACAGATAGCGGGGCCGGAATTCGACACCAACGTCGAAGAGGACCTTCTGAATCGTGCCACTGTGACAGCAATCGGCGATGAAAGTGAAATTAACCCCCTCGGGGATGGTATCGAAGATCGCTCTTAGGTCATCATCCCGGAACGGGGTACTCCAGTCGTGGTCGTAGGGCACGATGACCTCGTCAAGGCACTCCCATTCGTCCTCGCTCTGGTCATCGACCTGGGTGCCATGGCTGGAGAAGTGAAAGACACGTACGTCGCGACCGTCGCCGGCGTAGCCGCTCAGGAGCCATTCCAGGCCGTCGCGAATGCCCTGAGCCGTGGCGTCGCCGTCGTGAAGGACCCTGATGTCCTGGTCTTCGAACCCGAAGTAGGTCGTCAAGGCCCCTTGCATCGCGATTGTATCGTTGATGCAGCCACGGAGTCGCCAACTTGGTTGTGTGAAGTTGTTGATACCGACAAGCAATGCTTTCCTGGACATCGTTACACCTCCCTGTGTTGATGTCAACTGCACATGTGGGGTTGTATCGGGCGGATGCGGAACGCTGTGATCCTGGGCAGTCAGATCCAGAATCATGGCGTGCGCGCCTGGCTCCATTTCAGCCAGCCGGTAGCCGTAGTCATCCGGATCGCGTTCTGTTGCGATCTGCCGCGTCGAGTCCGTCGCGTTCGTGACAAAGATTTCGATCGTTCGTCCTTGTTCTCTGGCTGCCTCCACGATCCACTTGAGAGTCACCAGATCGGGGTTGTCGTGTTTCCCGTTGGCGCAAATGACGTACGTATCGGCCGTGACGGTCTCGAAGAACTCTTGCGTGACGTTGCGGACGCTGCCGTGGTGCGGGACTTTCAGGATATCGACATGAAATCTGCCGTCGGGTTCGAGCAAGTTGGCCTGCTGAAGACCCTGCAACAGGTGATCGCCGCGCCCGTCCCCGGTGAGCAAGATGGTTTTTCCGTCGGCCTCGGCCAGGCACATGATGCTGCTCAGGTTCGGGATGCTCTGATCCGCCGCCCGGAGGGCTCGTTCCGCCAGTTCGGGATCGCGGGCCAGAGTCCGCCTTTCCTGTTCCTCCAGCCACTCGTCCCACTCTTGCCGGAGGCTTTCCAGGTTCTCCGCCGTCGGCCCGACGATGCGCAAGCGCAGGTTGGCGAGCTCGATCGGCCCCGGCGTGTCGCCGACGCTGATGAGCCGGCGCGGGTCAAACTCGGGGTTGATTTCGATGTCGAGGGCGCCGGCGACTTGGGTGAGTTCATCTCCCTGCCGGATGCTCCTGTCCGCGGTGTTTGAAAAGGGCATCAGGTCGCGCGCAGCGCCGGCCTCGTCCATCAGCGTCCTGAATCGGTCTTCGACGTCGTCGCCGAGGGTCTGACTGAACGTGTTGTGCCACAGCGCAGCGACGGCGATGGTCTCTCGTGAGCCGCTCTCACGTTGCTCTATCAGCTCATCCATCAGGTCGAGCAGGCCGTTGACGTGGTCGTCATCCACGTGGCTAAGCATGACCAGGTCTAGCTTGCCTCCGTCATCTCTGATCTTCTCGAGCTCGCCCCGCAGGTGATCCTGATAGATGGTGGCCGGCCCACCATCTATCAGGAGATACCTCGGGCTGGCCGGCGTTGCGTATTCCAGGATCAAACAATCGCCGTGCTCAGCCTGAACAACATGTAGCTTGAACATCCTTCTCTCCCCCGCTCGACTATTCGAGCCCCCTGGGTAGTGGGAGACCTCGAGGCGGAAGACCGCGCGCGATCGGCGGAGCCGGCACGACGCTGATTTCATCCAAGCCCCACTGGCCCTCCATGGTCAGCAACATCTTGATCTCCGTGCCATCCGACCACAACTGGTACACCCAGGTGATGCCATCCAGCTCGAAACGCGCCTCGTCGCTCAAGGCGAAGGCGTCGAGGCCGAGCACCTGGCCCGCCTTCTGCGGGAATGCGAAGTCCGGGTTGTGGCTGACGATCAGGCTCTGCCAGGCCACGCGTGTGGCTTCTTCCCACTGTGGCAACGGCGGCTCGTCGGGGTCGCGATCTAACAACAGCGGCTTGAGTTGGATCGGCCAGGCCGGCCCCGGGCAATCCGTGCTGGGCAAGCCTTCAGGTGTTAGCGGGCGGACCTCGTAGTGGCCGGCCACCCGCAGGGTGCGCCCCAGGCGTCGGCACACCCAATCGTACAGCGCCAGGCAAGAACTGATTTGCCCCTCCGTGTAGCGGTACTCGTTCCCCTCCCGCTCGGGTTCGATCACCACTGCGATGCACACATCGTTGAGATGTTTTCCGGTGACCTCATCTCTTCCCGCCGACTGCCACGTCACCGTCGTCAGGCGGTGCAGTTGGGTCGGCGTGCCGTCCTGGGTGATCTGGAAGTGGTAGGCTCCACCAGGGAACTTGGGCCGGCCCGGGTCCTGATGGGTCACCTGCTCCCGCCAGACGGTCCCTGGGCGGAGGTTGCGACCTCGCGCTCCCAACCAGTGGACGACGAAGACGTCGATGTCATCCAGAGTGCGCCGGCCAGTGTATCCCTGAGTACCCTCGCGGACAGGGAGTTTGTCGATCAGATTGCGTGCGCCGGGGGCCACGAGGGGGGCCGTTGTCACGATGCCTTCTTCCTCGCCAGTGTCCTCCTCCACCGGGGTCCCCCATCTTTCCGCCGGCGCGGCGGCCCACTCGGCACTGATGCGGTCCAACACCTCGCCAGGGATGTTGAAGGTAGCCCACGACGAGTCGGCACCGAGGCCGGCGATGTAGATGGTAGCCGCTAGGTGAGGATACCGGGCCATGGTCTCGGTGTAACGCTTCAGCATGTCGAGGTAGAGGGCAGCCGGCATGTAGTGGGACCAGCCACGACGCCCCTCGTGGGCCAGACCGCCATCCACGCCCAGCTCGCCGACCAGCCACCACTTAGCTTTGGCCCATGCAGGCAGAGCCGGCCACCACTTCTCGAAACGGTAGGCGTTCCAGGTGTCGTTCAACTGGTACGGATGCCAGTATTCGCGGAAGTGGACGCCGTGGGCCACTTTCATGGCCGGGTAGAACAGTTCCCACTCGCCCATCCAGGGCACCTCGGTGCCCGGCCCGACGATCTGGGGGACGCCGGTGGAGAAGCCACCGACCAGGGCATGATAACCCTCAGCCTGGATGCGCTCCGCGAAGGCGCGTTCGAACTCGCATAGGCGCTTGATGGGCTCCGGGCCGCTAGCGGCTTCGTTGCTACCCTCCCACCACCTGATCGCACCGCCGAGTTCGTTCGCCTTCTGGAGAACACGCTCGGCAAAAGCCCGTCCTTCTTGGGTTGTCAGATTGTGCCTCACGCTGTCATCCACGATCCGGCCAACGAGGACGGTATCGGGGCTGGCGTCGTGCAACTTGTGGACCCAGCCGACATCGGGATCGACGACCTTGAACACCGCCGGCTTGCCCTGCCGGACGGCGTCGGCGACGCGGTCGTCTGGCCCCAGGCTCTGGGCACTCAGACGTTTCATTCCTCTGAAGCTCATGCTTCTGCCTCCTTACACCTTGAACAGTTCCTGGCGGATGTTGCCGGCATAGGCGGCCAAGAGCTTCTCGAGGCGCGCCTTGTCCTCCTCGTAGCTGTCACTCTGGGGGTCGAGGGCCTCCAACTGCTCCTTGAGCCTCTGTGCCTTCTGGTGGTACATGAAGTCATTGTACAGTTCCATGGCTGTTTCGAGGGCGCCTACCACCTGTCCTCCTACATCCTGGCCGCCGTAGAACCTTTCGAGAATCGCCGCCGACGCGATCTTCGGCGTGAAGGCTTCCAGCTTGTCCCGTTTCCGGCCGTCCAGGCTGGCGATGACATACGGCGCATCGCCGCGATACTCCTCCCCGGTCTCCTCATGCTGCAATGCCACCCGCTGCCTCCCCGGTCCGGCGCTGACCAGTCCTGGCCGATATGGAGCCAGATCCGCGCCGTCCCGATCGTTGTACAGGATGGCCTGGCTGGCGAGAGCCGGCGGGACTTCTGGCGTGTCGAACCGGAGCGGAAGGTCCGACCGGAGGAAGGGCGTATTCTTCAGCAACGCATCGGCCAGGTCCGCGATGATCTTTGTGAGGAACGAGCCGGCGATGAGGTAGGCGTTGGCCGGGGCGAAGACTGGGAGGCCGGCCGCCGAAGTGAACAGCGTCGATAACTGCTGGAGGGTGCGGTCGTCAAAAGACTCGGTGACCAGCTCAAAGGAGCAGAGGGTTGTGCTGTTGACCACAGCCGGCGTGTAGTACACGATCGGGCAACCATCCGTCAGGGCGGACGGCTCGATACACTGTTTATCCTGGATGTCCTTTACGATCTGATTGATGGCTCTGGGAGCGGCATCGAAGGTCTCGATTCCCTTGACGGCCGACGTGACCAGCAGGTCGGGCTGCCCCCCGAAGACCCCTCGTTTGGGGGCATCCCCTGTATAGACGGTAAGGATCTCGATGCTCATCGGGTTCCCTATGCCGAGGGGCGCAAATTCGGGTGCCAGGTCTCTGGGCGCTGCGGACAGTTCTGCGGCCGAGACAGTCCCTCGCGAAAACTCGAGCGTCGCATCGAGGTTGGTTTCAGCCTCGGTCTGAAACCGGCTGATGGCCCCGAGAGCGATCTTTTCAGACAACTCTTCCGCGCTGACGGTCGTGTTGCCAATTACGAGCGAGTAACCCATGGTGATTGCCTCCTTCTTGAGATTTCTGCGATTCGAGCCAGGCTGACATTCGGTCGCCGTCACAGCGGCGCTCATCCGATGTCCACTCACTGCCAAGAGCGCGGAGACAACCAAGAAATCTCAGCGTGTCAGCGTAGTCTGCGGTGAAACTCGGCGATCGGAGGGCGACTGTGCAACTTACGCAAGTAATACGTCATGTGTCGGCGACTGTCAAGCGGCCGACGAGATTCGGCACCTCAGTTGTTATCGGCGTTGCCAGCTCGATATCCACGGTACCGTAGAGCGGGGCTCGGTCGCCGGCGGCCGGGGCCTGGCCGACGATGGTGCCCTCGGTTGCCTCGCTCTCGACTATGGTCTGGGTGGCCAGGACCACGCGAACGACGGTGCCCGGATCGACCCGCGCCCCGGGCGCTGGGTCCTGGCGGATGATGGTGCCAGGTGTTGCCAGGCCCTCCTCCCCAGGCGGTGTCTCGTCGCTCAGCACCAGACTGATGTCGGTCAGGATGGTGGCTGCGTCGGCCGGTGCTAGCTCACGCACGTCAGGCACGACTACCTGGATGGGTACAGCATAGGTCTGGATGGTGAAAGCAATGATCCGCACACCAATGGCGAGAGCAAGCGGCGGCGGAGTAGTCTAGCAAGCGGGGAGTTAGAGACGGTCGCCGGCCGCGGTCCGCTGCAACGTTCCTTATGCCCGCCCCCGCTCTAAAAGACAGCGTTGTTCACGACGACCAACTTGTCTGTGACCGGCCTCCCTTCATGGGCGACACCGTTGCGCGTGACGTTCCCGATGGCCGTCACTGCCTCTGGCTTCTTGGGCAGGCAGATCGACGTGCCGGGCGGCCCCTCTTCCCATTCGCCCCGCTCGTCTGCAACGTAGTTGCCCATCACCACCAGTCTTCTCCCGTTCAACTCGACCGTGCAATGCTGTTGATCAGGCGCCTGGCTGGAATAAACCTGGTTGTTGCTGAACAGCACATGGGCCACCCCACCTGTCTCATTGACGGTGCCCCCAATGGAGATGACTGGCATGCTCTCGGGGGACTTGAAGACGTTCGCGGTGAGGTGCACCTCACCGTCGTTTTCCGCCCCCTGGACCACAATGGCCTCCTCGTCCCCCTTCGTCATCAGTCGGTTCTCCTCCAGGATGAGCCGGGCTTCGGACTTCATTTCATTCACAACAACGCCCATCCCGTCCGTCTCGATCTGATTCTCAGTCAGTGACAGCAGGGCCTTGCTCTCCATGGTCCCGACCTCGACGGCCGATGCCTGCTGCACCGAGATGCGATTGCGCGCCAGGACGACATCGGCGCCCTCGGACAGAACCTCGAAAAGCATCCTTGCACCCTCAATCGTGTTACCTGCGATCTGTGCGTTTGTCAGGCTCCCGCCGCCCGCGACGATGTGCACGGCCTGAGGGGATACCCCAACCTGATCAGGTGCCTCAAAGTGATTGTGTCGCACAAACAGCCCATCCAACTGGGAGTTGTTCCTCAAGACGATGCCCAGGGGCGCATTGATATGACATCCCTCTATCGTCAGTTCCGCGTTACCTACACCCTGTACCGCGAAGGCCGTGGCCTGCTCACAGAAAACAGCGAAGTCCTTGAAAAGGATATCTGTGCTTTGTTCTAGGACAAAGAGTGGATCCGGGTCGTCGTACCGGATCCTTGAAGCCGGCCCGCATCCCTTGATCGTGATGCGCTCTCGGCCTCTGATCTCCACCCCCGACTCCTGCCTCCACTCGCCGGCGGGGATGCAAATGCAACCACCCTTCCACCCACCCTCCAAAGAAAGTTCTTCCAGTCGATCCACTGCATCCTGGAGGTCGCTCACGCCGTTCACACCCAGGGTGACCGTACAAAGACCACCGATCGCCGGCCCAGGCTGGCGCTTGCAGAGAACGTCCAGTGCTTCTTGCACCGTCTTGGCACCCAGCTTACACGCGATGTCCCGGTAGCTCACATCGCCGGCGGTGATGGCGGTCAGCGGGGGAAACGGCTTACGGCAGTCGTGCACCTTGGCAGTCACGCTCCCGGCTGCGTCCACGTGCCAGGATACCAGCGCCAGCCGGCAGTAGTGGTGCACAATTCCCCGGGGTGGCGCGTTGGTCAGGCGTTCCACGTCACCGGTGGCGGTGCGGGCGGCGAAGACCCAGTAGTCGCCGGTCTTGAAGTTACTGCCGGAGAACCGGATCTGTATCCCGTCCTCCAGGGAAATAGGGCCGGCCGTCACCGCGATGGCATCCTTTCCCTGGTCCCACCGCCGCACCTTGGCATGGCGTTTGATATCATAGCTGGAGACCGATTTGCTGAGGGTGAGTGTTCGCTTTGCTTCGTCAATGGCGGTGATCTTTGTCAGGGTGCCGGGATCATTCTTCAGTTCCGTCTCGTCGTCCAGCACCTCCACCCAGTCGCCCACGTGGAGCGCCAGCACCTGATCCCGCTTCAGGCGCTTGACCGTCACCGTGTCGCCCATCACAAACTCATCAATGGCGAAGACCACCGAGCCGTTGTCCCGGGACCACTTGAAGGTAGGCGCGCCCGACTCGCTGCCGTCATGGATCTCCACGCGGTAGAGACGGTTCTCCAGTCCCCGGTAGCCCCCACCGGGGGGGATGAGGCATGGATCCTCGGCGGCCGGTGTTGGAACCGCCTCGGTTGTCAGGCGACCGCCGCTGGAAGGGGGGGGCCATCCCTTGATTGTATCGTCGCAGTTAACATTCCCCACATTCGGCAGCACCTTCACCTGCCACACCGTCTTGACGCGGGTAGTCGTATCGGGCCCACCCAGGGCCACTTCCCGGATGTCCGGGTCCTCAATCGCGGTGATGTGACGCTGCCAGACGTCCAAGTAGACCAGGTCGGCGCGCCCGTCGGCTGGTTTCAGCTTTGGCGGATTGGGGTAGTCAGGTTGCTTGGTATAAGTGACATCGATCTTGTCCAGCTCGCACAGGATGCCGTCCACATAGATCCGGCCAGGAGCAATGGTCAGGTCGCCATCTTTGCTGCCGACCATAAAGCCGCCCACATATTTGCCGGCCTTAAATAGACCGACACCGAACTTAGCTGTGAGCACTTCCTCCAGCTCTTTAGGGTTGAGCTCTCGACTCAATTCCTTTTCCAGCGCTTTTCTCACCTCATCTGGCACAACGGTCTTGGGCACGCCACAAAGCCCGATCACATCCTTGGCTTCGGTCTGATTGAGATAAGCCTGAATCTCGACGTACTCGTTCCACCCGGCGTCCAGGGTCACTCGGCCTTGCTGATCGAGTACGTTGGTATAATGCTTCTTGCGGTCAAAGGTGAGGCGGGTGAAATCGCCGTGCATTGTGTCACCTCCTGGTCAGGTTACGTAGATCAGGCCGGCTTCCAGCCCAAAGGGCAGGTACTCATCCAGTCGGATGCGCAAATTGGCCTCGCGCTG
>JBHHTZ010000005.1:0-25734 GCA_046753605.1 Anaerolineae bacterium | reverse complement strand
CCGCGCGAGCGCTTCATGGTACGATTGGTCACTCTATATCAAGTGCAGCGTGGTGGGCCGGCGGTTGGTTGCCCAATGCATACCCGGCACTTCATCCTGTCCGGCTGGCGGGCCGTTACCGATTTGTTTTCTCAAAGTTCACAAGTCATTCGGACATTTTTCAAACACGCGCTCAGCGCCGGCGAGCCCAAACGGTGAGCCCCAGCAGCACGATGAACAGCCCCGCCAGCCCAATCTCCGCCGACCGGAGGCGGTCGAAAGATCTGCCGGCCGGCGGCGCCAGCGGAATTGCCTCCCCAGCCGGCGACTCGGCGGCGAGCGCCTCCGCCTGGGCCTGATCTTCCGCTGCGCGGGGGGGAGCTTCGGGTTGTGCCAACGCCTTCGGGACGGGATTCACGTATGCCTGCGTGCTGGGCTCGCCGGCCTCGGGCTTCAGGAGCAACGGCGCTCGCCCCTCTTCGGGAACAATAGTCAGAGCCGGCGCCTCTTGTGGCCCACCTGATAGTTCCACAACCTCCTCGCGCTCTGTCTGGACGGTGGCAGCAAGCGGAGCGCCGCCTTTTTCAGTCGCCAGCGCGCGAGATTCGCCAGCGGCCATCGGTGCTGCGGCACTTTCACTCTGCGCAGCTTGCATGAGTGCCGCCGGCGCTTCTGGCTGTCCCAGGTTGAGGAAATCTGCCGCAATCAGCAACATCATCAATGCAGCCGTGGCAGCGGTGGCCCACTGCAGGCCGTTGAGAAGCCAGTTTGGCAGGGGCCGTCGCCGCCGCGCCGGTTCCGGTTCCAGGTCTGCCAGACGGACGGCGAAGGAACGCGGAACGGGAATCGGTGGAACTTCACGCAGCAGGTTCACCGTCCAGCGGAGCGACTCCAGCTCATCCGCACAGTGCCGGCAGGTTGGCAGATGTTGCTCGACCCGCGTTGCTTCGTCGGGCGTCACTTCGCCATCGATGTAAGCCGACAGCAACTCGGTGTCGAGATGGACGTGGTTTCCCTGATTCAGATCCGTTCCAAAATTCCGCATGCGTTTCAATCCAACTGGCCGCCTGGTCTCTTGATCAGTCGCCCCTAAGACGGTAGCGATGAGGCAAAAGTTCCTCTTGCTGGCGCAAGAAATCTCGGAGCCGGGCCCGCCCCCGGCTCAGGCGAGATTTCACCGTGCCCAGTTCGACGCCGGTGATTTCCGCGATCTCCTTATAGTGCAGACCCTGAATGTCGGCCAGCACCACCGTCGCACGCTGATCCTCTGGCAGGGTCTCCAGGCCGGCCTGAATGATCTGACCCAGGTCCTGGCGCAGGGCATAAGATTCGGGGTTCTCCGTGCGGTCAACGAAGACGTCGTGCACCCCGCCGTGGATCAGCAGGGCATCCAGCGAACTGGTGGGTTGGCGCTTCTTGCGGCGCAGCTCGTCGTAGCAGGCGTTGGTGACAATCCGCAGGATCCATGCTTTGAAGGAGCCGCCTCGGAATGAGTCCAGCGCCTTGTAGGCCGAGAGGAAGGCATCCTGAGTTGCGTCCGCCGCGGCGTCGGTGTCGCTCAGAATGCGATAGGCCACGTTGTAGGTCAGGCTCTGGTAGTGATACACCAGGCGGTTGAAGGCCTGTAAGTCGCCGGCCTGTGCCTGCTGGATCAGGGCCTCTTCGTTGAATTCGGCTGCTGGCATAGCGTTTGACGAATCCTGCGGACCTGGCTATACTTAACTTCGGATTGTGCCGAGGTGGCGGAATTGGCAGACGCGCGGGTCTCAAACACCCGTGGGGGTATACCCCGTGTGGGTTCGACTCCCACCCTCGGCACTTTTTGCTTCATGGCGCACCCGTATTATAGCAGGTTTGGCCGGCCTGTGGTAGTGGTAGTAGTCTGTAGTAACGACTTCAGTCGTTCCCGGCCCCAAAACCGCCGAGCAATCACCACAAACCCATCACTTCGCACCTGCCACGGCACCAGCACTTGAACAGTCTGATCCTCACCCAACACCCACCCCGTCCCCTCCAGGAGGCCGGCAATGCCCATGACACCACGCGAAAGAGTCCTGACCGCCATAAACCACGAAGAGCCAGATCGCGTGCCCATCGTGATTGGGGTCAGCAATGCCACGAGCATCAAGATGCAGCCCTATCGAGAGCTGAAGCAGCTTCTCGGCATCCAGGCTCCCGACCGGTACTTGTACGACTGGCCTGAACTTGGCACCGCCGCACTGGATGAAGAGACCCTGACACGACTGCACAGCGACGTGCGCGGCGTGCTGGACCGCCATCCCGACGACGTCTACGAACGCAACCACAATCGGGAACCCCACACGCCATTCGTCGATGCGTGGGGCATCGGCCAGATCGAGATCGAACCAGGCGTCTGGTTCCCCGGTGTCCACCCGCTGGCCAACGCCCAAAGGATCGAAGAGATCGAGAATTACCCGGGCTGGCCCGACCCGAACGATCTGAGCCGGATCGCCCACGTGCGCGACGAAGCCCGCCGGCTGGCGGATGAAAACCGGTATGCCATCATGGCGACGCCCTGGCTGCTGTTCCCCCTGGAGAGGGCATTCGGCTTGCAGAGGATGGACAACTTCTTGCTCAACCTGGCGATGAACCCGGAGTTTGCTCAGGCGCTCCTACACAAGATCGCCGGCCTCTGCAAAGCGCTCATGGACCCCTTCCTGCGCGAGATGGGCGACGACGTGGACATCATCAAGATCGGCGACGACCTGGGCACACAGACCAGCCTGCTGATGTCGCCACACATGTACCGGCAGTTCCTCAAGCCGATTCATGCCGACTACATCGCCTTCATCAAGGAACGTACGCACGCCAAAGTCTTCTTCCACACCGATGGCGACGTATTCGACCTGGTCGAGGACTTCATCGAGATGGGCGTCGATATTCTCAACCCCATCCAGACCTCAGCCGGCAAGATGGCAGACCTCGCCGGGCTGAAGAATCGCTACGGGCACAACATCGTGTTCTGCGGGGCTATCGACACCCACCGCGTGTTGCCGTATGGCAGCCCGGAGGACGTTCGTCAGGAGGTTCGCCGGGTGATCGACATCCTGGGCCCAGGCGGCGGGTACATGGTCGCTTCGGTACACACGATCATGGATGACGTGCCGGCCGAGAACATCCTGGCGATGGTGGACGCTACTGTGGAGTACGGAAAGTATCCGCTGAAGAGGTAATCCTGGGAGCGATCCATGGACCGGTTCAACCCGACTGACCATCCCCACCGGCGTTTCAACCCGCTGACCGGCGAGTGGGTGCTGGTGTCGCCCCATCGCACCCGGCGTCCCTGGCGAGGGCAGGTGGAGAAGCCACTGCCGAAGACGCGCCCCCGATACGACCCCGACTGCTATCTGTGTCCGGGAAACGAGCGCGCCGGCGGCAACCGCAACCCGGCATACCAAAACACGTTCGTCTTCACCAACGACTTCGCGGCCCTGTTGCCCAACACGCCGGCTGCGCCGGCCGATCACCATGCTCTCTTGCGTCTGGAGGGCGAGCGAGGAACCTGCCGCGTCATCTGCTTTTCGCCGCGCCACGACCTCACCCTGCCGGAGATGCCTGTCGAAGACATCCGGCGGGTGGTTGACATGTGGGCGAAGCAGACCACAGAACTGGGGCAGCGCTACCGCTGGGTGCAGGTCTTCGAGAACAAGGGCCAGATGATGGGCGCTTCGAATCCGCATCCGCACGGGCAAATCTGGGCCGGCAGCGCACTGCCCAACGAGCCGGCCAAAGAGGACCGCCATCAGCAGACTTACTTCAACGAGTACGGCTCCCCGTTGCTCGTGGACTACGCCGGCCTGGAGACAGAGCAGCGGGTGCGCATCGTCGTGGAAAACGATCACTGGCTGGCCGTGGTCCCCTTTTGGGCTGTCTGGCCTTTCGAGACGCTGCTCCTGCCCCGCCGGCACATCCTGCGCTTGCCCCACCTGAACGACGCAGAACGGGATGCCCTGGCCGGCCTGCTGAAGCGCCTGCTCACGAAATACGACAACCTGTTCGACACTTCGTTCCCCTACTCCATGGGCTGGCACGGCGCTCCGACGGATGCCGGCGAGTACCCGCACTGGCAGTTGCACGCCCACTTCTATCCGCCGCTCTTGCGCTCCGCCACGGTGCGGAAATTCATGGTCGGCTACGAGATGCTGGCGGAACCCCAGCGGGACCTGACGGCGGAACAGGCAGCGGAGCGACTGCGCGCCCTCTCGGAGGTCCACTACCGTCAGTGACCACGGGGGGCTAGATGGCTAGGTGGCTGGATGGCTAGATGGCTAGATGGCTGACCACTAACCACTAACCACTAACCACTGGCATGTAAGGAGACTCTCATGACTCACCCGCGTGGCGCCGACGAACTGCTGACTCGATTCGCACAGACCTTTGGCCGGCCCGCTGCGGTGCTGGCGCGTGCGCCGGGCCGGGTGAACCTGATCGGTGAACACACCGACTACAACGACGGTTTCGTGTTACCCATGGCCATCGAGCGGGAGACACGGATCGCCGCCGCGCCCAGGGATGACGGGCGCGTTCACCTGGTCGCACTGGACCTGGATAGCGAGGACGAGTTCAGGCTGGCCGGCCTGGCCCCGACAGAGGAAGAGCGATGGAGCAACTACGTGCGCGGGGTCGCCGCCGGCCTGCTGGAGGCCGGCCATCCGGTACGCGGCATGGACGCCCTGATCCAGGGCGACGTCCCCATCGGAGCGGGGTTATCCTCCTCGGCGGCGCTGGAGATGGCGGTAGTTCAGGCTTTCAGCGCTGTCAGTGGCTTCACGGTGTCTCCCGAGAACGCGGCGCGCATCGGCCAGCACGCGGAGCACACTTTTGTGGGCATTATGAGCGGGCCGATGGACCAACTGGCTTCCGCCCTGGGCCGGCCGGGCCATGCGCTATTGATTGACTGTCGCGACCTGAGCCATGAACTGGCGCCACTGCCGGCCGGCGTGACGATCCTGATCGCCGACACAGCCGTGCGCCGCCGCGTGGTGGCGTCCGCCTACAACGAGCGGCGAGCCCAGTGCGAGGCCGCCGCCCGTGCGTTGGGTGTGCCGGCCCTGCGAGATGCCACGCCGGCGATGTTGGATGCAGCGCCGCTGGACCCGGTCATCGCCATGCGAGCGCGGCATATCATCGACGAGAACAATCGCGTTCTGGAGACTGTGGCGGCCTTGCGAGCCGGCGACCTGTTGCGCGTCGGGGAGTTGATGAACGCCTCCCACACCAGCCTGCGCGATCTGTACCAGGTCAGCAGCCCTGAACTCGATATCATGGTCGAGCTACTACGTGCTCAGCCAGGCTGCTACGGCGCGCGACTGACCGGCGCCGGCTTCGGAGGGTGTGCTGTGGGGCTTATGGACTCGGCTGTGCTGGAGGCTGTCATTCCGTCTGTGGCGTTTGCGTACAAGGCCCGCACGGGGCTCACGCCGGCCCTCTATCCCACGCGGGCGGCCGCCGGGGCCGGCGTCATCATGCAAGGATGAGAGGATTAGATGGCTGGATGGCTGGATGGTTAGATGGCTAGATGGCTAGATGGCTGGATGGTTTGCGGAGTGCCCAGCCATCCAGCCATCTAGCCATCTAACCATCTATCTCACCCCTTGATGACGGCCAGAGGCCGCAGTTGGGCCACCTTCTTTGCGATGCCGGCCCGACTCACCACATCCACCACCTGATCCACATCCTTGTAGGCGACCGGGGCCTCTTCGGCCAGGCCGGCCGTACTGCCGGCACGTATCTCGATACCCCGGCCTTGCAGCTCGTCTCGCAGGTCGGCTCCCCACACTGTCTTCTTCGCCTTGGTGCGGCTCATCGTCCGGCCGGCCCCGTGACACGTCGAGCCGAAGCTTTGATCCATGGAACCCTGCGTCCCGACCAGGACCCAGGATGAGGTGCCCATGGAGCCTGGAACCAGCACCGGCTGCCCCACCGCGCGATATTCCGCCGGCAGCCCTGCGAAACCGGGGCCGAAGGCGCGTGTGGCTCCCTTGCGATGGACGCACACTTCCACCGTCTCACCATCGACGGTGTGCTGCTCAACCTTGCCCATGTTATGAGCGATGTCGTAGATCTGGAACACGTCCCAGCGGTGTCCTGAGCCTGTCGAAGGGTCGCGGACCTGGCCGGCCAGGACTTCCTCGAAACTGCGGCGCACATAGTGGGCCAACACCTGCCGGTTGGCAAAGGCATAGTTCGCGGCACACTTCATGGCCGCCAGATAGTCTTGACCCTCCGGCGACTGGAAGGGCGCGTAGACCAACTCGCGGTCAGGCAACCGGATGCCGTACTTCTTCAGGCTCTTCTGGAACCGGCGCACGTAGTCGGTGCAGACCTGGTGACCGAACCCACGGGAGCCGCAGTGAATCTGTACCACGATCTGGCCCGGAAAGAGGCCCATGGCGTCGGCGGCCGCCTCGTCGAAGGTGGCGACAACCTCATCAACCTCGATGAAGTGGTTGCCGGCGCCCAGCGTGCCCACCTGGTTCTTGCCCCGCTTCTTCGCCTTCTCGCTCACCTTGGAGGGGTCGGCGCCCTGTAACCGGCCGCTTTCTTCCGTGCGCGGCAGGTCTTCTGGCCGGGCAAAGCCGGCCCGCAGCGCCCACTGGGATCCGCTAGCCAGGAGATCGTCGACTTCCCGCTTCGACAGCCGAACGTGGCCCGACTTGCCCACACCGCTCGGACAGTTGTTGTAGATAGCCGTAGCCAGGTCTGAGAGCGTGTCGCCCATCTCCTCGCGGTCGATACTGGTGCCCAGCAGTCGGACCCCACAATTCACGTCATAGCCCACGCCTCCGGGTGAGATCACCCCATCCGCCGTGCGGCTGGCAACCACACCCCCGATGGGGAAGCCATAGCCCTGATGAATGTCCGGCATAGCCAATGCGTACTTGACCAAGCCAGGCAATGTTGCTGAATTCACCAACTGCTCAACTGAACGGTCCTTTAGGATCGCGTCGAGCATCTTCTCGCTGGCGTAGAGCCGCGCCGGCACCGTCATATCATCGCGGAACGCCTTGGGCACTTCCCACAGAACGTCGCTCAATCGCCTGAAATCTTGTTTACGAACCATCGTCTCGCCCTTTCCATGTCGCATCGCTCAATCCCGCATCCCGCCTCTGATCGGCAAGGTCTCCTGACCGCCGCCGGTGAGGCTCGGGTGGGCTCGGTCGGAGACCTTCGCCCAACAGACGTCCCGCATCTCGCACCCGCATCCCGCATCACACATCGAACACTATCGTTGCGCTGAACCCCTCGGCCGTCTTCTCAATCACCAGATCATTAAACGTCACGGCCTTGATGTGTTTGCGGAGGGTGTGACCATTCACTGGCGCACCCCGAGCCTCAGCTTGGAGATGGGTCGGCGATATGTCGTGGACCGCAAACTGGCTGTAGGCTTCGTGTTCAGTCTCATGCAGGTAGAGTAGCTCGCTGAGCCAATCCACGAGCAACACCTCCAGGTCCATCGCTTCCAGCTCGATCTCGCGTGTGACGATTGGCTCCACTGCATCGATGTCCGGCACAATGAGCGTCCACATGCCTCGTGCGGCGTTCACGAACAGCTCGGGCAGGTCCTTGCCCCGAACCCGAAGGCCGACGTCGGCCGTATGCTCAATCTCCTCAAACTCGAAGTTGCCGGGGTTCAAGGGAATTGCCGGCATGGGCTGCGATGCCAGTATTGCACGGGCATTGGCCGCGTCCTCGTCCATCTGGGCGATGAGCGCATCGACGCGGTCGAATTTCCTCTCGTCCCGCAGCCGGCGCACGAACTCCAGGGTCAACTCGCGGCCATAGATGTCGCGCTGAAAGTCAAAGATGTGGACCTCCACCTTGCGCTCGCCAGCGTCTTCGAAGGTTGGTCGCACGCCGATGCTGGCCACGCCATCCAGCGTTTCGCTTTCCAATAACACGCGAACGGCGTAGATGCCATTGGCCGGCACGAGCAGCTTCGCCGGCGTTTTGAGATTGGCCGTCGGATACCCGATCTGGTGGCCACGGGCCGCGCCGGCGACAACCCGCCCCGGCAGAGTCGGCAGCCGGCCCATCAACACACTGGCCTCGCCGATTCGACCTTCGCGGAGCAGAGCGCGGATGCGTGTGCCACTGACGACCTCATCGCCAATCCGCATCGGATCAACAACCTGGACTGCGTAGTCTAGCTCGTTGCCCAGATCACGGAGGAAATCCAGGTTGCCCTGGCGCCCTTTGCCGAGGGCGAATCCAGGGCCGGCCCACAACTGGCGGACACGAATGTGGTCGGCGATTGTCTGCATGAAACGGCGGGCTGGAGTCTGCGCAATCGCCGCGTCAAAGCGCATGACAATCACCAGGTCCAACCCCAGATCGCCCAGCCGCCGTACACGTTCATCCAGGGTGACCAGATACTCCACCCGCCTGTGCGGAGCAAGGACCTCCAGCGGATTCGGGTGCAGTGTGACAACGGCACTCTGAACGCCCTCGGTTCGCGCTGCCTTGATCATTGGATCGAGCAAGTGGTGGTGCCCCAGGTGTACGCCGTCGAACTTCCCGATAGCCAGAAAGGTGTCGGCGTCTGGTCTCAGTTCTGTCAGGTCATGAACGATTCTCATTGCGCTAGCCTGCTCTTGCGAACACCTTGTGCGGCTGCCACCTCCGGGCCGGCTCCTCGTACCGCATGATAGCGATAAAGCGACCATCCTGCGAATAGGCTCGCGCGTATGGTGTATTGGCAGGTTGCGGTGCATCGATCATCTGTCCGTGGCGGATCCTTTCCGCGGTTGACTGGTCAACGATGAGCGCTTCGTACTCTAGCAATGCTTCATCCAACGGGTGAATGAGGAGCATCCACCAACCGTCCGCAATCGCTTCGATGGCGGTGTCCAGATCGCTTGCATCTTCCAGGGCGAAGCGGCCGCTGGCTGTGCGTGTCAGGCTGCTAAGGTGAGCCCCGACGCCCAACACGTCACCCAGGTCGCGCGCCAGGGCGCGGACGTAGGTGCCTTTTGAGCACTCAATATCGATGGTGACGCGGGGCGGCTCCCACCCTGTGATTTCCAGGCGTCGAATCTCCACTTGCCGAGGCTCGCGCTCGACCGTGAGACCCTCCCGAGCCAGCTCGTAGAGTTTCTTGCCGGCCTTCTTCACGGCCGAATACATCGGCGGGATCTGCTCGATGGCGCCGACGAAGGATGCCAGCGCTTTTTCGACGTCTTGCCGGCTCACGTCCACGGCGTCTGCGACGTGTGTGACCTGGCCCTCAGCGTCCAGCGTGTCGGTCGTGATCCCCAGGGTGATTTCTGCCCGGTATTGCTTGGGGTGTTCCATCAGGTACTCGGTCACGCGGGTCGCGCTGCCAACGCACACCAGCAGCACACCGGTTGCCATCGGGTCGAGCGTGCCGGCATGGCCAACCCGTCGCTCGCCCGATGCCCTCCGGATGGCCTGCACCACATCATGGGAAGTCATGCCAGCCGGCTTGTTGAGGTTGAAGATACCCGACAGGGGTGGTTTCTCGCGGCGCAATTGCTCCACCAGGGGACTGGCCGGCGTGCTGTGCTGCTTGAGTTCACAGGCACTACACGGTGATCGCATTCCCCTCCATTTCCCTCAAGGTCCGTAGTAACGACTTCAGTCGTTCCCCACACACTACAACCACTAAAGTGGTTACTACGGGCCATCGCGCATAGCGCGCACGGTACTCAGAACCAGGTCCCGCATCTCTGGAAGCGGGCCGGCCAGCCGGCAGCCGGCTGCCTGCGGATGCCCACCACCCCCCAGGGCCACAGCTACCTCGGAGACGTCCACCCCCGGCTTGGACCGAAAACTCACATCGACGCTGCCGTCGGCGTCTTCGCGGAACAGAATAGCCATATCGGCTTCACGCGTACTGTTCAAGAGATTGATAATATCGCTGGCGTCCTCTGGTCTCGCATCGCATTGCTGAGTCATCTCCTCCGTAATCTGCGACCAGATGATCCGGTCGGTTCGCTGTATTGCATGGAGAACCGCACCCAACAGGCACAGGGAGGCCAGCGGCTTGGCCTCATACACCTGTTGCGCGATGTTGGTCAGAGGCGCCCCCGCCTGCATCAGCAACGCTGCCACTTGCAGCACTCTCGACGTGGTGTTGGACGTGCGAAAACTCCGCGTGTCGGTCACGATACCCGTCAGCAGACAGGTGGCGGCGTCGAGTGTCAGTGGCATGTCGAGCCAGTCGAAGAGCAGGTAGAGGATTTCTGACGTTGCAGCCGCGTCGGGGTCCAACAGGACGACGTCGCCAAACTGTGTATTGGTCACATGGTGGTCAACATTGACCACAGGCCGGCGGGCGAATTGATCGGCAACATACAGATCGCCCAGGCGATCCAGGCTGCCGGCATCCAGGCTGATGATCAGATCCTCAGTCGTTGGCGGGCGGGATGTCACAGTATCACTGCCGGGCAGAAACGCGTAGGCCGCCGGAACAGGATCGGCACAGGCCGGAGTCACGCTCTTGCCGGCCTCTCGCAGCATCCACGCCATACCCAGCAGCGATCCGATTGCATCGCCATCCGGGTCGATGTGCGTCCCCAGATAGATGCGCTTCGCCTCTCTGATATGTTGGGCAAGTTCCAGGGCCGGCCCTTCCAGATTGGTGTCCAAGACCGGGCTCAGGTCCTTCGTGTCACTACCCATGCTGCATCTCCTCATCCTCTGTTGCTTGATCGATCTGGTGGAGAATGCCCAGAATGCGCTCCGCCCGTTCCATAGACTCGTCAAAGTGGAACGAAAACGTCGGAACGCGTCGAAGCTCCAGCCGGAAAGCGATCTCACGCCTCAGGAATCCGTGAGCGTGGTCCAGAGCCTCCAGCGCGTCAGATTTCTCCGTCTGATCGCCAACCAGGCTGATGTACACCCGCGCGTGCCCCAGGTCTGGGCTGATTTCAACCTCGGTCACAGTGACGCCCACCAGCCGAGGGTCGCGGGCCTCCCGCAGCAGCAGTGTCCCGATTTCAACCTTTAGCAACTCGGCCAGGCGTTTCCGCCGTCGCATGGTCGCCATGGATCATCTATCGGACGCGTCGCTCTTCGTAGATTCGGATGATGTCGCCCTCTTCATAGTCGTCGTAGTAGGCCAAATCCACGCCGCATTCAAAACCCTGGGCGACTTCGCGGACATCCTCCGTAAATCGTTTGAGTGAGGCGACTTCGCCCTCGTAGACCTGATCGCCGTTTCGAAACAGGCGCGCGGTGGCGCCACGCCGAATCTTGCCGTCGGTAACATAGCAGCCGGCCACCTTGCCGCCGCGCGGGATCGAAAACATGGCTCGAACTTCTGCCTGCCCGATGAGGACTTCCTCATATTCGGGTTCCAGCAAACCCTCGAGTGCCATCTGGATGTCTTCAGTGAGCTTGTAGATGATCTTGTATTGCCGGATTTCGACACCTTCGATTTCGGCCTGGCGCTGTGCGATACTGTCCACGGGCACGTTGAATCCGATGACGACGGCGTCAGAGGCTGATGCCAACATGATGTCGTTTTCGGTGATAGCACCGGTGTTCATGTGCAAGATGTTGACCTTCGGGGCCTCTGTCCCCAGGCGCTCCAACTGGGTGCGAATCGGTTCGAGCGAGCCCTGGGCGTCGGCTTTTACAATCAGGTTGAGTTGCTTGGTTTTGCCGGCCTGCATCCGGGCGAAGAGTTCCTCCAGGCTGACGGGCGGCGTGCGGCCGACGCGGACGCTCTCCGCCGCCTGCTGCGCTGCCACCATAGCGCGGGCGGTACGCTCATCCCTGACGATTTCGAACACCTGGCCGGCGGTTGGCACCTGGTTAAATCCCAAGACCGCCACCGGCGTCGAAGGGCCGGCTTCTTTGACTCGCTTGCCGCGTTCATCAAACATGGCGCGAATCCGCCCGTAGGCCGTTCCGGCCAGGACGGTGTCTCCGACGTGCAGTGTACCGGCCTGAACCAGCAAGGTTGCTGTAACGCCTCGGCTGCGGTCCAGCTCCCCCTCCAGCACTGTGCCGGCAGCCAGTTTGTTGGGGTTGGCGACAGGCTCCACAGACTCAGCGACCAGCAGGATGGCGTCCAGCAGCTCCGGAACGCCTGTGTCACGCAGCGCAGAGATGGGAACAACGAACGTGTCGCCGCCCCACGCATCAGGGACCAGGCTCCGCTCGGCCAACTGCTGCATAACGCGCTCAGGCTGGGCCGTCGGGAGATCCACTTTGTTCAGCGCCACGACGATCGGAACGTGAGCTGCCAGGGCATGGTCAATGGCCTCTCGGGTCTGTGGCATGACACCGTCGTCGGCTGCCACGACCAACACGGCGATGTCTGTCACCTGTGCCCCACGAGCACGCATGGCAGTAAATGCCTCATGGCCGGGTGTGTCGATGAAGGTGATCTTCTTTCCCTGCTGTTCCACCTGGTATGCACCAATGTGCTGCGTGATCCCGCCGGCTTCGCCGCCGGCCACGTTCGTGTGGCGGATTGCATCCAGCAGTGTGGTCTTCCCGTGATCGACATGCCCGAGCACTGTGACAATAGGCGGTCGCGGTTCGACCGGCTCGCCCGGCTCGATGAACATGTGCCAGAGGGGCGCTGCTTCTGCCTCAGCCACCGCCTCAGCTTCCGCTTCGGTCTCTGCCTCCGCAAGCTCAGGCTCAGCAAGCGTGCCTTCCAGCACCAGCTCATAACCCATGTCCTCGGCAACAATGGCGGCCGTCTCAAAGTCAATCGTCTGATTGATGTTGGCCATGATGCCATTGGCCATCAGGGTCTTGATCAGATCGATAGGGCTAACCCCCATCGCGTCTGACAGATCCCGAACCGAAATCATCGGCGGGATTTCAATGGTCTCGCGCTCTTTTACTCCGGGTTCGGCCATAAACACTCCCCTTTCTCCAGATTTCTATCAACACAAAAGGCGCGTCCGAGGAACGGGCGCGCCCTGAGAGGCTGACCGGATACGTGCCATGTGGCACAACCAGGATGGCCGATTGGAAGCCGTGGCGGTGTTTACCAGGTCGCCATGGCTTTCCTCTCGTCCTGGCCGATCTGCTCAGCGCGGGACTGGGCGTGGACGGCGCGGCTACTGGTCATGAAGCGGTACTCGCCAATACCCACCAGACCAGTGGTCAGGGCAGCCGAGCTTGTCCAGCTCTCCAACCACGTTGGCGCAGCTATTCTGCGCCATCGTCCGTTTCTGGAGACACGTGCAACAGCTCCGTCATGTGAGCCGCTAGCATCTCTCGTTCCTCAGGCGATAGTTGCGTCTTGAGGGCTTGTGCCAAACGGTTGCCGTTCAGTGCAGTTTCCCAGCAGGCCGGATCCTCATGCAGGTATGTGCCCCGTCCCGACAACTTGCCGGTCGGGTCCAATCGAACGCCCCCGTTGCCCGGCGTGCGGACAATTCGTATCATCGAATGCTTGGGGTTCACCTGCCGGCAGCCAGCACAGGTTCGCTGCGGAATACGGCGTCGGCGTTTGGCCATCTACTTGCCTCGCGTGCTAATCCTCGTCGTCGTAGTCCAGATCGACTTCGTAGTCTTCTTCGTCGGACTCGTCCAGGTCTTCTTCCCCGTCTTCGGTCTCGTCTCCGCTCCGCCACCGGTCGATCTCTCGCTCCCAACGCTCTCCCTGGCGACCGGGCTTACGCTGTGTGCGAGCCACGACTTCGCCCAGCTCTTCGTCAAACACGAGTTCCCGTTTCTTGCGCTTCTTCTTGCTCTTTTTCGGCGACCCCTCACCAAGTTCCTCGAACAATCCGTCTTCTTTTGCCGCCGCTTTCCAGGAGATTTCGGCAGGTTTCCCCTCAGCAACTGCTGCTTTTTCGGCGGCCTCCACCTCTGGGGCCGGCTTCTCTTCTACGCCAGGGGCGAGAGGCGGAGTCGGCTCGGCTTCGGCGGCAGCTTGCGGTTCGAGCTCGGCGGCCGTCTCAGCCACGGTTGCTGGCTCTGTTTCGCCTGCGACAACCTGGGGCTCAACGAGCTCCACGGGAGCCTCGCCTTCCGCTGCCGGCTGGATGGTGTCGGCCTCTTTGGCCTCGGCTTCCGCCAGCAGCGTTCGAGCGGCCTCGATTTCCTTTTGCTTCTGTGCCCGCCGGGCCTCTTCCTGAATTCGTCGGATCGCCTCCTCGGCAGCCTCCGACTCGCTCTTGATATCGATGCGCCAGCCTGTCAGCTTGGCAGCCAGGCGAGCGTTCTGCCCTTCTTTGCCGATGGCCAGGGACAGTTGTCGATCTGGCACAACCACCTCGGCTGTTCGACCCTGCGGTATCTCTACCAGACGCACGCCCGTCACCTGGGCCGGGCTCAGGGCGTTGGCGATAAACACGGCCGGATCGGGGTCCCATGCCACCACGTCGATCTTCTCACCGCTCAGCTCGTTCACCAGAGCCTGGATGCGAACGCCACGGATGCCGACGCACGCGCCAACCGGGTCCACGCCTTCCTGTCGGGCCGCAACAGCCACTTTGGAGCGAGAGCCGGCTTCGCGGGCAATGGCTTTGATTTCTACAGCGCCGTTGAAGATCTCCGGGACTTCGACTTCCATGAGCCGGCGCAACATGCTCTTGTGAGTCCGCGAAACGATGATTTCCGGTCCCCTGGGTGTCTTTCGGACTTCCTGAACGTACACCCGAATGCGCTGATTGCTGGAATACCGTTCGCCAGGCATCTGATTCGCACGTGGCAGCAATGCCTCGGCCTTGTCCAGGCTCACAGTAATGCCATCTGGATTGGTATTCTGAACGGTTCCCTGGACGATTTCGCCTTCTCGATCGGCGTACGTGTGGTAGGTTGCCTCTCGCTCCGCTTCCCGAATGCGCTGTAAGATAACCTGCTTCGCAGTCTGGGCAGCGATACGCCCAAAATCCTTCGGGGTGACGTCGATTTCGACCAGACTGCCGATATCGGCGTTCGGGTCGATCTTTTGAGCTTCCTCGACAGATATGTGGGCTCGCTCATCCTGAACTTCATCGACCACGGCCATTTGAGCGAAGACACTGCTCTCGCCAGTTTCGGGGTCCATACCTATGCGGACGTTCTGGGCCCAGGCGTCCGGTGTTTTCCGGTATGCCGCAACCATCGCTGCCTCAAGGGCGTCCCTGACGACGTCCTCGGGCAGACTGCGCTCTGAAGCCAAATGTCGAATCGCTCGTGAGAGATCGTTTCTCATCTCTCTTGTTCGTTCCTCCCTACGCGGATGTCGAGAAGGGAGCACAGGTCGGGAAGCTGGAATCCGCTCGACTCGATTCCAGTATCTCGATTCTGAACTCCACTTCCATCACACAGTAGCCCTACAACAAGAAAAGTGGGGGGGTACCCACCACTTTTCGTAGAAATCTCCAACGTTTGTGTTCTAAGTATAACATCTTTCTTTCAATCGTGCAAGTCCTCTCCGCGTAGAATCGCACGTATCACGGAAGGCGCTTCGGCCGCTGGCACGATCTGGGATTGGGTTTCCCAGCGGGCCTTGATCTCGGTCCCGCCGTGTTGCTGCGCGCGGGCGCTCACCGTCGCACGGACAGGGGCGCCGATGAGGTCCGCGTCGTTGAATTTGACGCCGGCCCGCTCATCCCGGTCGTCGAACAGGACCTCCAACCCCTCGGCCTGGAGGTTTTCGTACAGTTCCTGGGCCATAGCACGGACTCCCTCGTCCTTCAGCCCCAGGCCGACAAGATACACGTCGACCGGAGCGGCAGCCGGCGGCCAGGCCAGACCGTTGTTATCGTGATGGACCTCGGCTATCGCGGCCATGAGCCGGCCTAGTCCGATGCCATACGACCCCATCACCACGGGACGCGATTCGCCGTCACTATCCCGATAGGTGGCGCCCATCATCACGCTGTAGCGGGTGCCCAGCTTAAAGATATGTCCTAACTCGATGGCTCGCTCGGACGTAACCGGCGTGCCGCACTGCGGGCAGGCGTCGCCGGCCCGGACCGTGGCAATGTCGGCAACCTGGTCGGCGGTGTAGTCGCGCCCATAGTTGACGTTCCGCAGGTGATAGCCTGTTTTGTTAGCGCCGGCCACCAGGTTCCGCGCCGCTACGACCGACGCGTCCACGATGATAGTCACTGTTCCTTCCAGTGCGATGGGGGAGGCGTAGCCTGGCACGGCGCCCGCAGCGCGGATCGCCTGTTCCGGCGCCGGAGCGAAGTAAGCGGTCCCCAACACGCGGGCCAGCTTCGTCTCGTTGATCTCCAGATCGCCGCGAATCACGGCGAAGATCAGCCTGTCACCCACCGTGTAGAAGACGGCCTTGGCGATGTGGCTCTTCGGGATGCCCAGGAAGTCGGCCAGGCCGGCGATGGTGTCGATCCCCGGCGTCGCTACCTCTTCGACTGGTTGTATCTCCGTAGTGTGGGCCGGCCAGTTGGTGCATGCTTTCTCCAGATTGGCCGCATACTCGCAGGCCGGGCACACGATGACGGTATCTTCGCCGTGCTGATTGGGGAGCATGAACTCGTGGGAGCCGAAGCCGCCCATCATGCCCGGGTCCGCCTCAACTGCCACGGGGTTCAACCCGCAGCGCCGAAAGATATTCTCATAAGCTTGATAGATGCTCGGATAGAAGGCTTCCAGGCCGGCTTCGTCCCTGTCCAGGCTGTACGCGTCTTTCATGATGAATTCGCGCACACGGACCAGGCCGCCGCGCGAGCGCGGTTCGTCCCGCACTTTGGTCTGGAACTGGTAGACGACGGCCGGCAGCTCGCGGTAGGAGTTGATCTCCTGACGAGTCAGGAAAGTGACGATCTCTTCGTGAGTCATGCCCAGCACCATGTCGCGGCCACTTCGGTCGCGGAAGCGCACCAGCTCAGGACCAATTTCGTCCCAGCGGCCGGTCTGCTGCCACAGCTCAGCCGGCTGGATGACGGGCATGTGCAACTCCTGCCCACCGATGGCATCCATTTCTTCGCGGATGATCTGCTTGATGCGGCGGATAACTCGCCAGCCCAGGGGCAGGTAGGTGTAGACGCCGGCAGCGACCGGGCGAATCATGCCGGCCCGGATCAGCAGGGCATGGCTTGGCATCCTGGCGTCGGCCGGCGCTTCCCGCAGGGTCCGACCAAACAGGTTCGACATGCGCATGGGTCCTCTCCTTGTGCTGGAATCGGTGTCATGACAACAAAGAAGCCACCTGCACAGCGGGTGGCTTCTCACGGGCGATTGTCGTGTTCCCAGACGGTCTAAGGGTCTATGTTACAACCGTCAGGGCGCCGCCGCGCCTGGCGAGAAGCCGGCACGGCCGCGTAGGGACCGGGTTCAGCGTGCACGTTGCGATCGACATGACCTGATTCTATCAAAGTGTTGGCGAGATGTCAACCGGGAAGGCCGTCAACGTCGATTCACCACCCTGGCCGATGACAACATGCGTGATCCGTAATAGCGCAACCCACGTTCTGGTTGATGCGTATAAAAGGAATAGGCAGAGTAGAGCTGATGCCGTATGATTGCCACGAGGTTACTACTCAGGCATGGGAACCCTTGCGAAGGTTCACGAGGAGATTCTGCGCAGGAAGCATGTTTGCAAACCAAGAATGCCTCCACCGGTGGGGTTATTCGCAACCTTCGCAAGGGTGGCTGAGGAGGAACGCCACGAGATAGCTTCACGAAGGAGAACACATCTATGAAAAGCATCGCAGCTACGTTTCGCCAGGCAGTGGATGCCCTGTTATTGCGCGACAGAGCGTACGAATCGATGCGCGACAGCCCGAACCCATTTGTCCGCGGATTGACCTTTGTTATCAGTATCGCACTGCTTGTGGCTCTCATCAGCATTGTCGGGGCAATTCTGTTGCAGGCCACATCCCCCGACCTGGGGGCCATCCAGGAAGCGGTCTGGCAAGGGACGCGAGACATGCCCTGGGTGGAGCAGATACCTCCGGGCGAACGGGGCCAGGTCATGGAGGAAGTCCGGCGGATTTTCGACGTTGGTTGGCAGATCGCCCGTGTGTTTACGCCAAGCATCGGAAATGCTCTCGTCAACGTGATCCTGAACCCCGTCGCATTGGTGGTGGGATGGCTGCTGTATGGGCTGCTGGCGTTTCTTTCGGCCCGCGCTCTGGGAGGGCGGGGCCGGCTGGATCAGACGTACGGAGCCACGGCTCTGGCCGTTGCGCCGCGTATGCTGGGGGTTGTGAATGTCCTGCCCTACGTGGATACGGCCGGACTGGGGGTCTGGGCGCTCATCTGCAACTACCTGGCCATCAAGAACACACATGACCTCAGCCCCTGGCGCTCCTTCTGGGCCACGGTCATCCCGTTTATCTTGCTGTTCTTGTTCGCGGTCGGGCTGGTCATTCTCGGCATCGGCATCGCCATCATCACACTCGGAGGAGGGTCGTAGGCGTGAACCAACTGATACAGACAATGAGCAGCGCGCTGTTGTTGGAAGATGAGGCCTTTGTGCAGATGCGCGATGCAGAGGACAGCTTCGCGCGCGGTCTGAAGACGCTCGTGGTGATCAGCCTGATCGTGGGGCTGGTCCTCTCCCTGGTCAGTTTCGCCGGCACCGCGCGGACATCGCCAGTGCAGGAGATGGAGCAGTTCGAGCAAGGCATGGGGCAGATGCTGGATCAAATGCGGGCTTTTGGCGCTTTTGGCGGTGACGAGGATTTCTGGCGCATCTTCATGGAAAACTGGCAGGCCGGCCTCGCTCTCGGGCGAAACGTGGTGGACGTCGTTGTAGCAACAACCCCTGTGCCGATGACAGTCGTGAACCTGTTTCAGGCCTTGGGGAAGTGGGTTTCCTATCCGTTTGGTTGGATATCCACCTGGATGTTCTATGGCTTGCTGACATTGGTGTTCGCCAAGCTGCTGGGCGGCACGGCGACGATTCGCGAGATGCTGGCCACGACGTCTCTGGTGGCCGTCCCGCACCTCCTGGATGCCTTCAGTTTCATCCCGTACATCGGGTTCCTGGTGGGTGCGGTGGCATTTATCTGGGGGCTGGCGGTCTATGTGAAAGGCACGGCAGCCGCGAACCGCTTCGATGTGGGACGCGGGCTATTGGCCGTTGCCGCTCCGTTCATCGTGCTGTTCGCTCTGATCGCGGTTTTCATCTTGCTAATGCTTATCCTGATCATCGCCGGCAACTGAGAAAAAGGGAGCTTGACATGCTGAGGAACATCACTGACTTTGCTCGCGGGTTCGTGCTTGGGCTGGCTGTTGGCGGGTCTGCCGGCGTGCTCATGGCCCCAGAAGCAGGTAAGACGTCGCAGTCGGCCTTCCAGGCGCGCCTTGCGGCTGTGAAAGTGGCTTTCGAAGAGGGTCGTGGACAGGCGGAGAAGGAACTCCTGGACTACTTCGAGCGTGCAAAGAGGTCGCCGGCTGATGGATAAGACGTAGCCAGGGCGATCAGTGACCGATAGTCACCATCGCTTCCCCATCGGTGAGGATCGGCTCCGGTATCCAGCGACCGTTCAGGACCTTCTTGAGGAATATGCCCGTATACGAGTGAGGATCCCGGCCCACTTCTTCCGGTGTCCCCGTGGTCACCACGCGGCCGCCGGCCTCGCCGCCTTCCGGCCCCAGATCGATGATCCAGTCGGCACTCTTAATGACGTCCAGGTTGTGCTCGATCACGATTACAGTGTTTCCGGCGTCCACCAGCCGCTGTAACACGTTCAGCAGCTTCTTCACATCGTCGAAGTGCAGACCCGTCGTCGGCTCATCCAGGATGTAGAGCGTGTCGCCTGTCGCCACCTTGCTCAACTCCTTGGACAGTTTTACGCGCTGCGCTTCGCCGCCGGACAGCGTAGGTGAGGGTTGGCCCAGCCTGATGTAGCCGAGCCCAACATCGTACAGCGTTTGCAGCTTTCGCTTGATGGGCGGGATATTCTCGAAGAAGGACAGCGCTTCCGTCACGGTCATGTCCAGCACATGGGCAATGTTCTTGCCTTTATACTGGATCTGCAACGTTTCGTGGTTGTAGCGCGCTCCTTTGCACACCTCGCAGGGGATGTAGATGTCGGGCAAGAAGTGCATCTCGATCTTGATGATGCCATCCCCTTTGCAGGCTTCGCACCGGCCGCCCTTCACATTAAACGAGAACCGCCCCGGTTTGTAGCCCCGCACTTTGGACTCGGGCAGCTCGGAGAACAACTCGCGGATCGGCGTGAACACGTTGGTATAGGTGGCCGGGTTGGATCGAGGTGTCCGCCCGATAGGTGATTGATCAATATCGATCACTTTGTCCAGGTTTTCAACGCCTTCCAGTCCTCTGTGAGACCCCGGCCGAACCTTTGAGCGGTTGATGATCTGTGCCAGGCGCTTGTAGAGTACCTCTATCACCAGGGTCGATTTCCCGGAGCCGGAGACGCCGGCGACGCAGATGAACTTGCCGAGAGGAAATGTTACGTCGATTTGCTTCAGATTGTGCTCGGCCGCACCCAGCAGGGTGAGCACTTTTCCATTGCCGGCCCGCCGGCGCTCTGGCACCGGAATCTGCTGCTTCCCGGTCAGATATTGGCCTGTGATCGATGCCGGCGAGTTCATCACTTCGTCGAGGGTCCCTGACGCCACGACGTGGCCACCATATTCGCCTGCACCGGGGCCCAGGTCTACCACCCAATCGGCCGAACGGATCGTCTCCTCGTCATGCTCCACAACGAGGACGGTGTTGCCCAGGTCCCGCAGGCTCAGCAGCGTGCGAATAAGCCGGGCATTGTCCCGCTGGTGCAGACCGATAGATGGTTCGTCCAGAATGTACAGCACCCCCATGAGCTGGGAGCCGATCTGGGTTGCCAGGCGAATGCGCTGCGCCTCGCCGCCGGCCAGTGTGCTCGCCCGTCGGTCCAACGTCAGATAGCTCAGCCCGACGTCCACCAGGAAACCCAGGCGCGCGCTGATTTCTTTCAGGATCTGCCCGGCGATCATCAGTGCCCGCTCTGACAGCACAGCCGCGTCGGGGGGGGCGTTTCGGTCCTCGGTTCCGGTTCCCATCAACCGCTCAACCCATTGCCGAGCCTCGGCAATGCTCATTCGAGCGACTGCGACAATGCTGCGGCCACCCACCGTCACCGCCAAAGATTCCGGCTTGAGGCGCGCGCCGTTACACGTCGGACAGGGGCGAGTAGTCATGTAGCGCTCGATTTCGGAGCGCACGTAGTCGGAGTCGGTCTCTGTGTGCCGGCGCTGGAGGTTGGGGATGACGCCTTCATAGGTCGTTTCGTAGCGCCGGCGGTTGCCGTGTCTATTCTGGTAATCCAGCGTGATGCGTTCGCCACCGCTGCCGTACATGACCACCTGACGGGCCCTGGCCGGCAGCTCTTTCCACGGCGTGTCCAGGGCAAAATGGTAGTGCTCGGCCACTCCCTTGAGCAACTGCATGTAGTAGCCTTCGCTGTTCTTGCCCTTGCTCCAGGGAGCGATAGCGCCCTGTTTGATGCTGAGATCGGGATTCGGAGCGATCAGGTCGGGGTCCATCTCCATCCGAGATCCCAACCCCGGGCAGGGGGGGCGGGCGCATGGGGGGCTGTTGAAGGAAAACGACCGGGGCTCGATCTCTGGCAGGCTGATGCCGCACTCCATGCAAGCGAAGTGCTCGCTGAACAGAATATCCTCTGGCTGTTCGCTGTCGTCGATCAGGCTCACGATCAACGTTCCGTCACCCAGGTGCAGAGCCGTCTCGATGGAATCCGCCACGCGCGCTCGATCAACGCCCTGCTCCGACGCCTCTTCTGTACTCGACGAACGACCGGGCGATGCGCCGGCGGCCCCCTGGCGTATGATGAGCCGGTCCACCACAACATCGATCGTGTGCATCTTGTACCGGTCCAGGTCGATCTCTTCGTTGACGTCGTACAGCTCGCCGTCTACCCGGACGCGGACGAAGCCGGCCTTGCGCACGTCATCGAACACCCGCTGATGGTGGCCCTTACGGTCCTTGACCAGCAGCGCCAGAATCATGATGCGGCTCCCCTCCGGCAGGGCAAGCACGCTATCCACAATCTGCTCCGATGTCTGCTGGGCGATCAAACGTCCGCAGTTGGGGCAATGCGGCACGCCAACGCGCGCGTACAGCAGCCGGAGATAGTCATAAATCTCGGTGACGGTGCCGACTGTAGAGCGCGGGTTGTGACTGGCGCCTTTCTGATCGACGGAGATGGCTGGACTCAGGCCCTCGATCTGATCGACATCTGGCTTCTCCATCTGGCCCAGGAACTGGCGGGCGTAGGCCGACAGACTCTCAACATACCGCCGCTGGCCCTCAGCATAGATTGTGTCGAACGCCAGACTGGATTTGCCGGACCCCGATATCCCGGTGATCACCACGAACTTGTCGCGCGGAATCTCGACGTCGATATTCTGAAGATTGTGTTCTCGTGCGCCCCGCACAATGAGTTTAGCCTGGGTCATGAAAGTCTGTCATCTCCTGTCATCCGCCTCTCAGCCCGCGCCGCCGCAGCCGGTTGGCCGCAAGAAGGCGGCTTTCGATTATAGCACATTTGGGCTACGAGAAGCAAACCCGGATATAGCTGCAATCTTTGACCAGACGTAGACCCCGCTAAGACCAAATTACGACCTTGGCATGGTACCATCTTGCATGGCAAGGTTGAAGTTCACGCAACCTTGTTGATACTCCTGACAAGGAGGGGACTCCTTTACCAGAGGGAGGGGATGGAACCCGATCAGAGCCCCCTGATCGGGTTCCACTTTTTTGTCTGCCCACATCCGGCCTTCCACAGCAAATCCGATATCTCCACTCGGAGGTCCGTCCCTTCGAGCATCCGCTGCACAAGCCCACGCCCGAGGGCGCACGAACGAGTTATCAGGTGACCGGCACTTTTCTCGAGGATTTCGCCCTGCATAGGACAGTCCTCGAAGTGCCGGTCACCTTTCCATGACAAGTTGTTAGTGCACCCCACGCCCGATCGTTGCTTGAAGCTTCATCGGAAAAGCGGTATAATTGACAGTGTAGTAAGTAGGCCGCCGGATTTGGCAATCCGGCGGGAGCAAACGCGTAAGTTGCTTAATTCTCAGTCCTCAACCAGGCCGGCGAATACCGCATAACGATGGATCCCTGAAGCAGACATGTTAGATAAACTGGAACGCGTCGAACAGCGTTACGAAGAACTAAACCGTCTGATGGCCACCCCCGAGGTAGCCACCGACCCGGACAGAATCCGCCAGTACGCGCAAGAGCAGTCTGAGATCCAGGAACTGGTCGAGACCTTCCGAAGGTATCGAAGTGTGAGCGAGGAACTGGCAGCCACACAAGAGATGCTAGAAGACAGCCTCGGCGACGAGATGCGTGCGCTGGTGGAAGACGAGATCGAAACC
The DNA here is from genome assembly GCA_046753605.1 of Anaerolineae bacterium. Classification (GTDB taxonomy): domain Bacteria; phylum Chloroflexota; class Anaerolineae; order Epilineales; family JAANWY01; genus JBHHTZ01. The sequence continues at coordinate 2,490 of JBHHTZ010000005.1, read as the reverse complement.
CTGTCCACCCGTCGCGACAAGGTGTGGCACGAGTTGCACCGACTCCTGGTGCCGAAGGACCCCCGCGATAGAAAGAACGTCATCATGGAAATCCGCGCCGGCACCGGCGGCGAGGAGGCCGCCTTGTTCGCCGCCGATCTCTACCGCATGTACCAACGCTACGCCGAGAACCACCGGTGGAAGTTAGAGATCATCAGCTCCAATCTGACCGGCATCGGTGGTTTCAAGGAAATCATCTTTGAGGTGAAGGGGCGGGGCGCTTTCTCCCGGCTGAAGTACGAGAGCGGCGTCCATCGCGTACAGCGTGTGCCGGAGACCGAAGCCAGCGGCCGTATCCACACCTCCACAGCTACCGTGGCTGTGCTACCCGAAATGGACGAAGTCGAGGTCGAGATTGACCCCAACGAGCTGCGGATCGACGTCTTCCGTTCCAGCGGTCCGGGCGGCCAGAGTGTCAATACGACCGACTCGGCCGTGCGCGTGACTCACCTCCCAACGGGGCTAGTCATATCTTGCCAGGATGAGAAGTCGCAGCACCAGAACCGGGCCAAGGCCCTGCAAGTGCTGCGCGCACGCCTGTTCCAGATCGAAGAAGAGAAACGCCTGGCCGAACTGGGCGCCACGCGACGGTCGCAGGTGGGCACGGGCGAACGAGCTGAAAAGATTCGCACCTACAACTTCCCGCAGAACCGCGTCACGGATCACCGTATCGGGCTGACCTCTTACCAGTTGGAGCGCGTGCTGGGTGGCGAGATTGACGAGTTCATCGACGAGCTCAGCGCCCAGGAGCAGGCAGAACGGCTTCAGGAACTGGAATTGGCGTGACTTCAAGCGAACGCGCATTGGAGCCGGCGGCGGCCCCCCACCGGGCGGCTGCCTTTTTGTTAGTCGATGGGGCCACCGTCGCTGAGACCATCGACCAGGCCGCCAGCGCGCTGCACCGCGCAGAACTGGACACCCCGCGCCTTGACGCCGAGGTGTTGCTGGCTCACAGTCTATGCGTCAGCCGGCCCATTTTACTGGCGCGCCTGTACAACCCACTGCCGGCCAACGCCCGCACAACCTTCGCCGACCTGATCAACCGCCGGCTGCACCACGAACCGGTCGCCTACCTCACCGGCCACAAAGAATTCTACGGCCTGGATTCTTATGTCGACTACCGCGTCCTCATCCCCCGCCCCGAAACCGAACTACTGGTGGAGCGCGCCATGGCAGTGCGCAATCTCCAAGACCCAATGCAGCAGTCACAGCCGTATATCGCTGATGTGGGGGCCGGATCTGGCTGCATCACTGTTGCCCTGGCCACACATCTCCCACAGGCCAGGCTTTATGCGACTGACGTATCTCCCCAGGCATTGGAGGTAACGCAAATCAACATCAAGCGCCATGGAGTGGGAGATCGGGTACACTTGACCCGGAGTGACCTGCTGGATGACCTGGAACCGAACCTGCGGTTTGACATCATTGTCGCCAACCTGCCGTATGTCGCGGAACCGGAGTTAGCGCAATTGCCTCCAGGCGTTCGCGACTACGAACCGGTTGAGCGGGCCCTGGCCGCTGGCCCGGAGGGGCTCGACCTGATCCGCCGGCTGCTCACCCAGGCCCCCGCGCGACTGCGGCGCGGTGGCGCCATCCTGCTGGAGATTGGCGCGACGCAGGGGGCGGCTGTCTCGGCACTGGCCCGCCGAACCTTCCCCACCGCCGAGATCCGGGTGCTGCAGGACCTGGCCGGCCTGGATCGGGTCGTGGAAATACTGACGTGAAATACCGACTTCTCGCCGTTGACCTGGACGGCACGCTCATCGGCCCGGACCTGCAAGTACTGCCGCGTGATCGGGAGGCCATCGCCCGCGCGAGGGAGGCCGGCGCTCGCCTCACCATCGCCACCGGTCGTGGGTTTCCTGTGACCCGGAAATACGCCCGCGACCTGCACCTGGCAACGCCCGTCATCTGCTATCAGGGCGGGCTGATCAAAGACCCCAACGCCGGCGAAGTGCTGTACGAGGCCACCCTGCCCCCGGATGCCTACGCCGAGGCCGTTCAACAGGCCAGGCAGCAAGACCTGGACTTCCATGTCTACGTCGGCGACACGGTCTACCTGGCAGAGATGCGCCGCTCCCGCGCCTTCTACGATCGCTGGTTTGCGCTCCCTTTTCGGCGGGTTGGCGATCTGGTCAGCGACCTCGATCATCCGCCGACCAAGTTCCTGATCACGGCCGAAGAAGCTGAGGCCGACGAGATCGAAAAGGCATGGAAAGCTCACTTCGATGGCCGGCTGCAAATCGTGCGCTCTCACCCGCTGTTTGTCGAAGGCACGTCCCTGGGCGTCTCAAAAGGCCACGCCCTGGCGCGCCTGGCGGCCCATCTGGGCATCGAACGCGAAGCCGTGATCGCCGTGGGGGACAATGACAACGATCGCTCGATGATCGAGTGGGCCGGCCTGGGCGTCGCCATGGCTACCGCCCCGCCCGACCTCCAGGCCGACGCCGA
>JBHHTZ010000004.1:0-30185 GCA_046753605.1 Anaerolineae bacterium | reverse complement strand
GCCGGCGGGTAGGGCGTGGCCATCCATGCGTGGTCCACCCGCTGGCGAGATGGCGTAGCCAGGGAGTCCAGGGCCGGCGCATCGACCTGGAACGCATAGGGATTGACGGAGTGATTGATAAGCCGGCCATCCCACAGATAGCGCCAGACGTCGGTGGACAGCGTCGGCGTGGTGAACCACAGGGGGATGCGGAACAGGACCGCGAAGACGGCGATGGTGAGGAGCCGTAAGATGGTTGGTGAGGCGGACCGGCGCAAGATCAGTGCCGTGGCTACCAGATAGAAGGCAAAGGCAACGAAAAAGAGGAGCAGGTAGTTGTGTCCCTGGCGCGTGAAGTGGGTCAGGCGGGTCATGCCGGCGAAGCAGGCCAGCATGGCGAAGCCGAGGAGGATCAACTGCCAGATGGAGCGATACATGAGCAGGTGTGGATGGATATTGGATATTGGGGATTAGATATTGGATATTGGATACTGTTCTCGCAGTCGCCAATATCCAATATCTAATCTCCAATACCCAATACCCAATCTCTAATCTCCCGTCTCTCCCTCATGAGTGGGCTACGCCGGCTGCACCTGCTCTTGGAGTCTTGCCAGCTCCTCGTCGGCTACGGATGGTTCGAGCTTCTTGAACAGAGGTTGGGGCTTGCGCAGCACCTGGCCAGGGGGCAGTTCGCTGGGCTTCCAGCGGTTGGCCGGCCCTTCACTGGAGTGGTACACCAGCGCGTCGTGAGTGGCCCCTTCTTCATCAAAGGTTTCGATGGCCAGGTCGCCCAGCAGATCGTCGTCGTAGCCCAGGTAGGTGTGCAGGGCCTGGCAGGTGAAGGGGAGGAACGGGTACAGCAGCCTCTTCAGGTTGTCGATCACCCTCAGAGCGACGAAAACGGCGGTGGCGGCGGCCTCGCGGTCTTCCTTGATCAGCAACCAGGGTGCCCGCTCGTCCAGCCAGCGGTTGCCGGCATGGGCCAGTGCAAGGGCTTCGATCAATGCCGTCTTGAATTTGGCCTCTTCCAGCAGTTCCCCGACGGTGTCAAACGCAGCCTCTACCTGACTGAGCATGTTTCGGTCGGCTTCGGCGAGGTCGCCGGGGGCCGGCGCCTGTCCATCGAACCGGCTGTGGGCGAAGTTGAGGATGCGATTGGCCAGGTTACCCCAGGTAGCCACCAACTCGTCGTTGTTGCGCCGCACAAACTCGGACCACGAGAAGTCGGCGTCCTTGCCTTCGGGGGCGGCGATGGTCAGGTAGTAGCGCAGCGGGTCGGGGTCGTAGCGTTCCAGGTAGTCGGGCAGCCACACGGCCCAGTTGCGGCTGGTGGACATGGGCCGGCTTTCCAGCGTCAGGTGCTCATTGGCCGGCACGTCGTACGGCAGGTTGAGTTGCTTCGACGTATCGTCGGTGTAAAGCCGTTCGGCGCCCATCAGCATGGCCGGCCAGATCACCGCATGAAACGGGATGTTGTCCTTGCCCACGAAATACGAACCTCTGGCGGAGGGATCGTACCACCACGCCTTCCACGCCTCCGGCTCACCGCGATTCATAGCCCACTCGATGGAAGCTGAGAGATAGCCGTTGACCGCTTCAAACCAGACGTAGATCACTTTGTGTTCCCAGCCTTCGACGGGGACCGGGATGCCCCAGGTCAGGTCACGGGTATAGGACCGGCCTTGCAGCCCCTCGCGGATCATGCCCAGCGCCCAGTTGCGGACGTTGGGCCGCCAGTGGTCCTGCTTTTCGATCCAGGTTCTCAGGCGTTCGCTGAAGGCCGGCAGGTCCAGGAAGTAGTGCTCCGTCTCGCGTACCACCGGCGTGCTGCCGTCGCCTTTGCTTCGCGGGTTGATGAGTTCCAGTGCATCCAGGAGCCGGCCACAGTTATCGCACTGATCCCCCCGCGCTTCCCCGTAGCCGCAGTGGGGGCAGGTGCCCTCGACGTCGCGGTCGGGCAGGAAGCGGTTCTCGGTTTCCGAGTACAGTTGCTGCTGGGTTTCGCGATACAGGTAGCCGTGTTCCAGCAGAGCCAGAAAAATGTCCTGGGACACGCGGTGGTGGTTCCGTGTGTCGGTGTGCGTGAACAGGTCGAAGCTGATGCCCAGGCGCTGGAAGTTGTCCAGGAATGTCTGGTGCCATCGGTCGAAGAACTGCCTGGGGGATACGCCGGCCTGGGTCGCACTAACCGTGATGGGTGTGCCGTGGGAGTCGCTGCCGGACACCATCAGCACTTTGTTGCCCCGCATGCGGTGGTAGCGTGCGTAGATGTCCGGCGGCAGGTATGCGCCGGCGATGTGGCCCACGTGCAGCGGCCCGTTGGCGTAGGGCCAGGCAACAAAGATACCGATGTGTTCAGTCATTGTACTCTCCTGTCAGTGCATTCCATCGAACAGTGATAACATCACGGAAGTTCCGCCACGAATCTCGCAGGGGGTTGACCTTCGTTTCGTTGGAGTAGTGCCACTCGACCGGTACCTCGCGCACCCGATACCCCAGACGCTGTGCCAGGTATAGGATTTCCACGTCGAAGGCTGTTACCATTGCGCCAGCGACGGGCGTATCATCGCCGGAGTAGAGTCGCATGCGTGTGAAAAGATCGCGTGCCACTTCGCGCCGGAAGGCCTTGAAACCACACTGGGTGTCCTGAATACCGCGAACGGTCAGCATCTGAACCACAGTGTTGAACACGCGTCCCATGAGGTGGCGGTAGAACGGCTCGTCGTAGCGCCGGGCGCCGGCCCCCTCGCGCGACCCGATGACGACGTCGTAACCCTTGTCGAACCAGGGGAGCAGGCGCTCCAACTCCTCGATAGGTGTGGAGAGGTCGGCGTCGCTGAACAGGACGATGTCACCGATGGCGTCCAGCATGCCCCGCCGGACCGTCGCGCCCTTGCCCTGATGCGGGTTCTCAATCACCTCGATGCGTCGATGCAGCTCGTCGTATCTCCGCGCTACAGCGGCTGTATCGTCCGTGCTCCCGTCGTCAACCACGATCACCTGGGCCGGGTAGTCCTGCTGATCCAGGTAAGCGAGGATGCGCTCCAGCGTGGCCGGCAGCCGGCGGGCTTCGTTGTACGCCGGGATGACGATGGTCAGGAAAGGGTGTTTTTGCGTCCTGGTCGTGCCGGCGTTGGCCAGAACCTCTTGCTCGGTTGTCGTCGGATTCATGAGCCTAATGTTACCTCATAAGTGGGGGATAGGTCAACTTCCGGCAGACTTGAACTTGGGGGAACTCAGGGGAACTCGGAGGAACTCGGGGGGGGCAGGGGAAGTCAGGGGAACTTTGGGGAACTCGAGGGAGCTGAGTAGCAACCTTGTAGGTCTGGTTAGTTTCGTCGGGTCAGCACTGTCTCCAGGTACTCATCTGTGACCTTGCGCGACGCCTGGACAAGCCGGCGTTTGGCCAACATGCGTGGGAGGTTGAGCAGGCCGGCCATCATCCCTCGCAGGCGTGCTCGCGCCGCAGCTCCTCGCCATGCTTTCAGGGCCTCCCAGGCGATGCTGATCTGGGATGTCAAGATGGTGCGCCAGTGTTTCCTGAGCAGCGATGTTGGGTAGTTCTTGGCGATGAGGTAGAGGAAGTTCCGACCGTCGTAAAAGCTGGCGGTGGCGCCGCCCCCCGTGGCACTGAGCTTGTGGTAGACGACGGCCGCCGGCGTGTACAGCACGCGCCAGCCGGCCAGTTGTGCCCGCCAGGCCAGGTCCAGGTCCTCGCACGAGAAGAAGAAATCCTCGTCCAGCAGGCCGATCTGGTCGAGCATGGTGCGTCGGCAAGCTGCCGAGCCGCCGCAGGCGCTGAAGACGTACTCCTCGCGGTCGAATTGGCCGTCGTCTCGCTCCCAAACGCCCCGGTTGCCGGGTATACCGTCGAATCCGTAGAAGTCGCCGGCGGTGTGGAAGATATCGCGCTGGTCGAAGAGGAGCATTTTCGAGGCGACGATGCCGGCCTCCGGGTGCCGCTGAAAAGCATCGACAATGGCCGCCAGCCAACCCGGATCAACTTCGGTGTCGTTGTTGAGCAGGACGATGAACTCGCCCTGGGCGGCCCGGATGCCGGCGTTGCACGCGCCGGCGAAGCCTCGGTTCTCAGGCAACTCGATGACTTTCGCCTGCGGGTACTTGAGCTGGATGAAAGCCACCGAGCCATCCGACGAGGCGTTGTCAACCACAATGATCTCAAAGTCGTCAAATGTCTGGCGGTCTAACGCGCTCAGGCAGGTATCGAGATGCTGTAGACCGTTCCAGTTGGGGATGACTACAGAAATCCGTGGCATGTTTCACCTGGGGTAGGGGCGAGGCAGGTCGGAGAGAAAGGGTCTTCGTGTATGAATCATCAATCCGACCTGCCTCGCCCCTACGGGTCTTCGATCAACACTGCCGGCTGTTCTCGCGTCAGGAAATACGTCTCGACGCGTGCGCCGAAGAATCCCGTTACCAGCCTGGCGAGCTTGCTGGCCAGATCCTCCGCCTTCCCTCGATCAATGGGTGGCAGGCAGTCCAGGTAGATGAGGGCGTTTCGGGTCTGCGGCGTGATGCGCGCGGTGTCGCCCTGGGGACCGTGCCAGCGCCGCCGCAGGACGAACGGACCATCATCGACGTACACGATCTCGCCGATGGCCGGCGCTGCGGGCCGTTCCGGCTGCCCCACGGGAATGAATAGCTCGTTGCCCCGGGCGGGACGCAGCCACACGTTGCCGCTTATCTTGTCCAGGTCGTCACCTCCCACGGGCACCAGGTTCTGAAGCGCAAACGCATTCAAAACGTCGGTCAGCGGAGTGTCTCCTGAGTGGAGACGTAGGCGTACTGGGATGCCTTGCTCCCCTGCTCCTCTGCTCCTCTGCTCCTCTGCGGTTCCTGAGCCTGCCGAAGGGCCTCCGCTCAGAAGGCCGAAGGCTTCGTAAGCCTGTTGCCAGGGGGCGAAGTGCGGATGGCCGGCCGGCGACCGGTTCTCGAAGATGAGGCCGGCAGTCTGTGCAGCCTTGCGCAGCATGTGCCGGCTCGCGGCGTCGTTTTGTGTGTTATCCAGTTGCCGAGCTACCAACACCACGCGCGTGTAATCCGGCAGCGCGCCGAAAATGGCCATGTCAACGATGTAGCGCATTGGTCTCTTGGTCTTCTGCAGGGGCAGCGAAGTGCGGAGGCTGCCCCGCCTGCCTGGGGAGGCTTTCCGCGTGGGCTCAAGCGACCATTCGGGATCCCCCGGCCACTACCGCCGTACCTTGATCTCAAACTGCCGGATGGGACCTTCGAGGCGTACGAAGAGATTGTTCAGAACGTTGCGGCCGAGCAGAGCGTATTCCGCCGAGTGGGTGATAACGCGGGCTGGGTGGAGCCGGGCCCCGGCGATGTGAACTGCGACCACATACACGGATGCCGGCACTGCCCGCTCCTCGAAACCTTCTACCCAGGTCTCAGTTACCGGTGCAAGTTCAAGTTGATCTACAAGGGAGTCGGGAAGAACTGAGATGTCGGCTGCCGTATCCAACAAGGCTGGTACGGCTTGCCTTTGGTTGGGTTCGTCCACCACGGAAATGTCAACCGTTAAGACGGGAGCCGGAGGCACGAAACTTTGGTCGTAGGCAATCATGAATCGACAAGCCGGGGGGAGGGTACACGCACGACCGGCAATGGTGCGCCAACTTTGCGCACGTACATCGGGCCATGGCCGAAGCGTTCATACACCCGGGTAATGAGGGTCAGTTCGTCGGCATCGCTATCCACCACTTGTCCACCGCGGATAGCCACGTACAGACCCTCGTACTGCGGCCGCAGGCTTTCTTCCAGTTGTGCGTACGCCGCACGCTCCCGTTCAAAGGCTTTCTGGGTAGCCTGCCGGCGTTTTCGCCGTTCCTCGGCCTCACGCCAGGCGCGAAAGGCTTCATATTCGGCGATAGGTACAATGGCAGCCACCGGTTCGCCATTGCGACGCAGCAGAACCGGCTCCTGGTCCGGTACGGATTCGTCCGCAAGAAGACCATATTCTGCTTGAGCTTCCTTGAGGCTTATTTCTCGCATAGTACTCCGCCTTATGTGGAAGGCCTAGACCACGGTGTCTCGTTCGTGCTGCTTGCAACTCTACCACAGGTGGTGCTAGAGGACAAATCGCCGATGGCCACTGTCGTTAGGTCAAGGGGTACCGTGACGACTCCGCGTCCTTATCTCGCAAGGCAGTCCGCCAACGCCTCCTCCCACGGCCGCAGCTCGATGCCGGCCTCAGCCCCCACAAAGTTTCGTAGCGGGGCGAACGCCGGCGGTTGGGCGATGCGAGGGTAGTGGTCGGCCGGCTCGACGACGGTGTCCAGGCCGGCCAGTTCCACGATCTTCTTCGCAAGTTCGTAGCGCGAGCAGTGGCCGGCGTTGGTCAGGTGGTAGGTGCCGTATAGTGGCCGGCGGATCAGTCGGTCGAGGGCGGCCGCCAGGTCCGGCGCGTAGGTCGGGCAGCCCACCTCATTCGTTACCACGCTCAACCGATCGCGCTCCTGGGCCAGGCGCAGGATCGTCATGACGAAGTTCTTGTATCCTTCGCGGTACACCCAGGCCGTGCGCACAATCCAAAAGCGGTTGAGCAATTGTTTGACATAACTCTCGCCGGCCAGTTTGGATGCGCCGTACATGCTGATGGGATTGGGGTCATCCCACTCGGTATATGGGCTGCCCTTGGCGCCATCGAACACGTAGTCGGTGCTGATGTACAGCATGGCAGCGCCGGCCTGCTGGCATCCCAACGCCACGTTCCGCGTGCCCAGCCCGTTCACGCGGAACGCCGCGTCCGGGTCTCGCTCGCAGCCATCCACGTTCGTCAGGGCCGCGGCATGAATCACCACATCCGGCCTCCACTCAACAATCTGGTCAATGCTTTCGGGGTTCGTTACGTCGCCGTCGTCGATGTCTACTGCAAGGACCTGATCGTCCGTCAGGATGTCCAGCAGGCTGCGGCCGAGCTGTCCGTCGCGGCCCGTGATGAAGATGCGGAGCCCCTCGACAAGCTCGGGACGTCGTGGTGTTTTCATAGACTCACTTTCCCCACTTCGGAGGGTTGGGCATGTGGGCTGACAGCGGATTGAGGTCGCAGCCGGCGCAGCGCCAGTGTGAAGGGGACCACAATCGCCGGCAGCAGCACACCCAGGCCGGCCACCAACATCGTTTGCATCAGGCTGATCAAGTGCCAGTACACCAGGTTGGCCTCTGGCAGGTACCACGTGACTCCGAGACCCAGCCTCCAGTAGCCGGCTGTCAGCTCGATGATCAGGCCGGCGAGCAGCAGAAAGACAAACCAGTAGCTTGTGCGCGTGACGCTGCCCGCATCTTGCTCGCCGGGCCACACGAGGGCCAGTACAGCCACGCCGCCGATCAGGAGGGCTGCGATGCTTCGCCAGGCCAGGGCGGTGCGAAAAGTCTCCAGGCTGCTGATGGCGCTCGGCGCGAAGGCTACTGGTTGGGCGTAGGTGAACCACGCTCCCGCACTCGCAACAGCCACGGCGATGATCAGGCGCTCCCAACGCCGGCTGCGCCAGGCCCAAACGGCCGCGGCCAGCGCCAGGGTTGCGCCCACGATGGCCGGCGACCAGCGCACGTCGGGCATGGTAAGGAGGGTTGCCAGCATTTCGGCGTTGCCCAGTGGGCCAAGCCAGGCCAGCAGAACGGCCCCCACGAGCCAGACTATCCGCAGGTTGAACAGCAGAAGCAGTCCGATCACAGCCACCGCGGCGGCAGCGAGCGGGACACGGAGCCGCTCCCGGCGCTCCCCGGCGATTCGTGCGCGACGAGCCATCGTCATTTCCTGTCTCGAATCCACATCGCTTTGCATCGCGATTTCAAACGCTCCCTCGACGTTGCCGATGTCCCACGCGCTGCGAGCGACACTCAAGGTCTGTGCGGGTTTGCCACTGGCTCCTCCCTGGCCGATGGCTCGCAGGTAAGCATCGGACAACCTGACCTGCTGCTCTGCCAGGGTGATGGCCTTCTCGGCTCGCAGGGGCGCGTCGATGTCCAGCATCTCGAACCGGATCGTTCCCTGCGACTCGGCCGGCAGCGGCAGCCCCAGGAGCGCCGCCAGGGTGGGCGCGATGTCGCTCTGGTCGATGTCGCCGTGATCGCCCGGCTTCACACCAGCGCCGGCGAGGATCAGCGGCACGGTGGACACTGAAGACTCCGGGCCTCCATAGCCTCCCTCGTCCAGGTGTCCGTGGTCGGATGTGACGGCGAGCACAGTGGTGCGCAGGTCGAGGGAGGAAGCGACCCTGCGCACCAGGGCATCGGCGCGTTGTGCTGCCCGGTAGTATTCGTCGCTGGCCCCGCCGTAGGCGTCGCCGGCTGTGTCCACCTGTGACAGTTGAATCACCATCAGGTCTGGGTGGCTGGTCGTCAGGATGTCCAGAGACTGCTGGACCAGTCGCGCGTCATCGTCGGCCGTCTTGCCGGGGGAAAAGGCAGTCACGGTAATAGCGCCGGCTGGGATCATGGATTCCCACGATTTGTGACCGGTCAGGGCCGTGGTATGGCGCGTCACCCTGGCACGGCGCAAGAGATGATCGCCGTTGATCGATGGTGGGTTGTCATCGGATGGGATGATCTGGACAACCCCGCTCAGCTCCGGCGGCCCACCACTGAGGAGGGTGATCCATGCCGCCTGCGGAATTGTGGGCCACGGCACGTGTACGTCGGCCTGGGCGCCCTGCCGGCGCAAGTTCTCCACAGTCGGCATCTCTCGCGATACATCGCTGCGCAGTCCACTGACGATGATTAGGACAGCACGTTGAGCGACGGGGGTGGTGCTACTGCCAGGTTCGATCTGGGGTATGGCCGGCGGCCTGTAACCCTCGAATGACGCGACGAACTCCTGGAGACCTCGCCGAGCGCCGAGTCCAATTGCAAGGAGGACGGCCACAGTGATCAGCAGTCGCACGGGAACGGCACGCCTCGGCGGATGGACGTGGCCGTACCTGTCAATACGGGGTTTTCGGATCATCAGCTCCTGTCTGCGTATGAAAACCGTGGATCGCACGTACGTCGGGCATAATATATGCGGTAGAATTCTCGTTATACTTAACTGATGAAGGAGTCACTGTCGACCTGGCATTATAGCAGGTTTTCGCCGATTTGGGTAATCAAACGTGGGGAGCTACTCTATGGCTGTGACGCGTATCGCGAGATTGGCGGTGGGCGTCATGGCTATTGCAACTGGTTGTTCCACGGTTACTCAAGCTGAGCCTCGTTCCTGCAATCATTCTGCCAGGGCGGGGCTTTCTTTCGCCATGAAACTGATAGTCTGCTAAGCGGCAAGGAGGTTGCTCATGCCCAAACTTCGAACTACACTCGCTGTCCTGTTCCTGATGGCCGGCCTTGTTGGCGGGTCGGTGACGTACGCACGACCGGCTGGCGTTTCTTCGGCCCTGCAGCCGCCGGAACCGCCGACGATTTCGGTATCTGGAGCCATACGGTATGATACAGGCTCGGCGCACGTTCCAGCCCAGGGTATTCGGGTTGAGCTGAGAGACGACGAGGAACCGTACGGTCATGGCCCAGGCGAACTGCTGGCCTGGACTGAGACCGATGAATTCGGTCGCTACTCATTTGAGGACATCGACAACCGCGATCTCGACGGCCCTGAGCGCCGGCCAGCCGGCGGCCAGGACGTGCGGCTGCTCATCCTGACCGACAACGGCCATGTTGAGGTGCAGCGCTATCCGCAAGGCAGCACCTACAACTGGGCGTCCGATGATCCTGATCTGATCGGCGCCCGCGGTCTGGTCAACAATGTGCCCGACGGAGCTCACATTGAATTCCCTACGATTCAGTTTGATGACGACGTCGAAGACTACCAGGCCATACGAGCCTTCGTGGCAATGAACGACGGATGGTCCTTCCTGGTAGATGACATGGGGTTGCCAGACCCCGGCCGCGCGGTGGCGCGATGGCCGTCGCTCACAACGTCTGCACGCGGCTACTACCCGGATCAGCGGCTCATCATCCTGAGCACCGGAGACGCCGATTTCCCCGACGCGGTGATGCACCTCGAGGCCCATGCTTTCATGGACAACATGCTCCGCGATCTGGGCGGAACCTACCCCACAGAGTGTGTCGCCGAAGAGCCGATCGGCGTGGAGAGCAGTCAAACCTGTGCCTGGATTCACGGATGGGGCCTGTTCTTCGCTGCGGCCGCCCAGAATGATCCCTTCTACGTGACCGCTTCCCAGGCGCTCAGTCTCGAATCCCCACCGGTGGATCTGGATGACGGGGACGCCGTGTCCGTGCGGGTGGCCGGCGCGCTCTGGGACCTGATGGACGCCGAGAGCGACGGCTTCGACCAGTACACCGGCTCCTTCATGGAGCTGTGGAATGGCATGTCGAGTGCGCCGGTGTACACCTTCCGTGAGTTCTGGGACGCCAGTGGAATCCCCGCGTGTGAGGGATTGACGGCCCTGGCTCAGAATACCATCAACTACAACACGCCGCCGCAGCTTGACCCTTTCCCGGATCCGATTGAGATGGATGAGGATCCTGAGTCGCCGCCGGCCTTCGATATGCGTACCCGGGCGCGTGATGCTGAGTGCTCCTTCGACAAGCTGTTGTTTGACGTCGAAGGGTCCGCGACGAGTACAGTCAGGGTGGAGTTGCGGGAGGACGGGTTCCTGGAGATCGTGCCGGCTGAGAACTGGTACGGTGAGGTCACGGCCAACGTCAGGGTTTTCGATGGCGTCGATTTCACCTCACAGCCGCTGCATGTCATCGTGCACTCCGTGAACGATGCGCCGCGCATCGCTCCGCCACCGGACCGAACAGTTAGGGTGGGTGAGGAGATCGTCTACCAGCTTGAGAGCCGTATCTCAGATGTTGATGATGAAAAGGATTCGCTGACATTGAGTGTCGTTCCAGCCCAGGAGGTATTGGTACCCAACCTGGAATGGGAGATCGACCAGGAGAACTTCATTGTCCGGTTCATTCCGCGCATGTCCGGCGGCGAGGAGGATCTACGGCCTGGTACCAACGCGGTTGAGTTGGTCGTAACAGATCCCGGTGGAGCAGCGGGCCGGCATACCCTATTGCTCACGTGGGAGCCTCTCCCCAATCAGCCGCCGGCCATTGCAGCAACCATCCCAGAGGTCTGGGAGGCTCACAAGGGTCAGACCATCGAGATGGATCTCCTCACCTATGCGACGGATGATCGCGACGAACCTTCGGAGCTGAGCTGGACGGTCGATTTCGACACGCTCGACAACGCGACAATCGTTGGCGCTGGCACGCAGAGGCTGGTTTTCACACCTGACCCGGCCGATTTCCTCGGCGACGACGACATCACTTTGGTGGTGCAGGACCGGGACGGTCGGGAGAGCACGGTAGACGTGATCCTCCGTTGGACGCCGGAGCCGAACATCGCGCCAACCATCAACCCTCCGATTCCCGATTTTTCAACCGGGATCAACCAACAGTTGGTCGTTGATCTGAGCGCCTTTGGGCATGACCAGGATGACAACGAAAATGGGTTGCGCTGGTATGTTCAGTTTGTCGACCCTGCTGCGCCCAACCCCTTCATAACGGGTCAGGGAACGCAGAAGCTGACATTCACACCGGTGCTCAACTACGAGGGGACAATTGAGGCGCTGTTCGTTGTCCGCGATCCGAAGGGCGCTGAGGCGAGCCAGTTGGTCAACCTGATCTGGCAGCAGTACAAGGTTTACATTCCGCTCCAGTTGCGGCCGTTCCCACAGAAGCCCACGAATTGAGCTGGGGAGCGCGGGAGCAGGGGTGAGGTCCAGCGCCTCATCCCTGCTTCCGTTCTTGGGTTATCGGGAGACGAGGCTAACCACTGTAACGCCGTCGCCGCCCTCGTGGCGCTCCCCGCGCCGGTATTCGGCCACCAGCGGGTGGTTCTGCAGTGCTTCTCGAACGTAGCGACGCAGTGCGCCCGTGCCCTTGCCGTGGATGATGTGTACGTAGGGCAGGCCGGCCAGGTACGCATCATCCAGGTACTTGTCCAGAGACAGGCTGGCCTCTTCCACGGTCTGGCCCCGCATGTCCAGTTCCATGCCTACGCTGGCCGGCGCGGGCCGTGTCACGCGTACCCCCTGACTCTCGTCGATGCGCGCCGGCCGGCTCCGAGGTTCCAATTCGTGCAGCGGAACCCGCGCGCGGAACGTGCCGATCTGCACCTCGGCCTCCTGCTTGCCCAGTTCGGTGAGCTCGCCCTCGCGCTGCAAGCTGTTGACCCAGACGCGGTCGCCGGCCTGTAAGTCCTCGATGGCCGGCACGGGTAACGGCGTGACCGGCGGCAGTTCTTCCGTTGATTCTTCCAGTTCCTGAACCCGCTCAAGGGCTTGCTGGATCTCCGCCTGGCGAACCGCCTGCCGTCTCAACTGCCGCAGCTCGCGGCGCAGTTGCTCCAACTCCTGCTGCGCCTCTTGTCGAGCCTGGTTAATGATCTCGCGCCGTTCCGACTCCGTTTCGGTCAACCGCTCTTCCAGTTCGCGGAGCTTCGTCTGCAGCTCGCGTTGTGCGGCTTCGGCGGCGGCCCGCGCCACCGCTTCGGCAGCGCGATCCGCGCGGATATCCTCCAGCATATCCTCTACTTCCAGCTCGGTTGGTGACAGGCTGGCCCGAGCTTGGGCGACGATGGCCGGCCTCAGACCAAGCCGGCTGGCTATAGCCAGTGCGTTGCTTCGGCCCGGCAGCCCGATGGTAAGATGATAGGTAGGCGACAGGGTTTCCAAGTCGAATTCTACGGAGGCATTGCGTACGCCCTCGGTGTTGTGGGCGAAGACCTTTAGCTCGGAGTAGTGGGTAGCCACCAGCGCGGTGGTTTTCCGACGCAGAAGATGTCTCAGGAGGGCGCGAGCCAGGGCTGAACCTTCGATCGGGTCCGTGCCGGCGCCCAGCTCATCTAGCAGAACCAGCGAGCGGTCGTCAGCATGTTCCAGGATGTCGATGATGTTCGTCATGTGCGACGAGAAAGTGGATAAACTTTGCTCGATAGATTGCTCATCCCCAATGTCGGCGAAGATGCCATTGAATGGGGTTAGCGCGGAGCCCTCGGCGGCTGGGATGTGCAGGCCGGCTTGAGCCATCATCGCCAGCAGTCCCGTGGTTTTTAGCGTCACGGTTTTGCCGCCAGTGTTCGGCCCGGTGATGACGAGTACACGAAACTCATCGCCTACGTGAACA
The DNA here is from genome assembly GCA_046753605.1 of Anaerolineae bacterium. Taxonomy (GTDB): domain Bacteria; phylum Chloroflexota; class Anaerolineae; order Epilineales; family JAANWY01; genus JBHHTZ01. Next base: position 17,045 of record JBHHTZ010000004.1, on the reverse strand, counting down.
TCAATCGGCACCACTGTGGCTGGGTCCAAGAGCGGGTGGCGAGCTTGCTTGACATCCATAAAAGGGTGGCTGATGCGTGGATACGGATTCTCTTGTGTTGGGAAGCGGCGTTGCGGGCCGGCTATTGAATCAATCTGGTATAGGTCGGGGGGCGCTGCCTTCAGCGTATAGGCATACTGAGCCTTGGCAAAGGCCAGGTCGATGTCGGCCAGAGCTTCGACGGTCCAACGGATGGAATCCGCCTGTTCCGCAACGAGACCCGAAAGCGCCCGTAGAATTCGCTCTACCTCGCGCTCTTCTTCAATCTGCAGCCGGCGCCATTCATTGCCCATGTCAACGACAGACAGCGGTTCGATGAACAGCGTCGCACCACTGGCGGAAGTGTCATGCACGATGCCGGGGATTCGACCCTTGAATTCCGTCTTCAAGGGGATGACGTATCGCCCCTGCCGCTGCGTAACCAGTGGTTCCTGCAAGTATGGGGTGTTGTGCCGATCGCTCACGACGTTCTGCAGCCGGCTCAGCAGGCGGTCGTGGGCTATCCGCAGGTTACGTCGGATTCGCGCCAGCGCCTCACTGGCCTGGTCTTGCACCTCACCGTCGTCGCTGAGGGCCTCGCTGATGGCATCCACCAGCGCCCGAGAGTCATCAATGCGCTGTGCGATCTCAGACAGGTGTGGGATGTCGATCTCGGCCCGCAGGATGGTGCGCTTCAGCGTGCGAGCGCGGGCAAGGGTGTCGCGAATGTCCAGCAGTTGTTGTGGCAGCAGAATCTTGTGCAATTCGGCATCGCCGACCTCCGGGCGCACATCGTGGGCGCCACCCATGGCGATCTGTCCGCCATGCCGGTCCAGCAACGCGCGCGCCTCGGTTGTCTCCGCCAGCCGGCCGGCGACCAGGTCGAAGTCGGTGACGGGTTCCAGGTGCAGCGCCAGGCGGTGGCCGGCTGAGAACGTGGTGTGGTCTGCCAACTGCCGGCGGATCTTGTCGAATTCGAGTGCTCGGATGGTTTTCGGGTTCATTGGTTCCTGTCTGACTGACTCTTGACCCGTAGTAACGACTTACGAACCTTCAAAGAATAATTCGATAGCAGCGCCTTGCTTCTCATCGGGCATCCGCTCACATGTCATTCCGAACGGAGCGTTAGCGGAGTGAGGAATGACATATCTGCGTAGGCTGAGAAGCAAGGCGGTACTGCGAATTATTCTTTGAAGGTTCGTAAGTCATTACTGCGGGTCAAGAACATTATCTGAACGTCTATGGCCGGGGGCATCCACCCCTTCTGGCCTTTCGTTGCGCCGTACCAGCGACTGTGCCAGTTCGCGGCCACGATCCATTGCACGGATGTACAGGCTCTTGAGTTGTTCACTGCCGGGTACCTGGCCTTCGATCAAGTAGGTCTGGGCTGCCTGTCCGACGGCGTACGTGCCGGCGTAGGCCACAGCGACCTTAGGCACGATGCCCACCACCGGTATCAGGCCGACCATCTCCCGGGCGATCTGTCGCCACAGGAAGCCGGCGCCGATCACTCCCACCAACTCGCCGATGACTGCGACGGGGGAGGTGGGCCGGCCGGCAGCCAGCGCCAGCTTGTAGACCATGATGAGCTGGTTCTTGGTAAGGACGATGATGTCGGCCATGTTCAGCGGGATGTTCAAAACCGGCACCGTCTCGGCTATGCCGGTGGAGAAGGCGTAGATGGCGTTGGCTCGCGCTGTTTCGTCGAGCAGCCAGTCGGCGTACGCTTCGCGCAGGATGGGCAGCCGGCGTGCGGCCGCCAACGCGCTCTCTCCGAGTTGTCTGACTATTATGGGGCTGAGCATCTTCTCGATGTGTTCGCGGTCGATGGCCGGCAGCGTTGTTGGCTGGATGGCTGGCTGGCTCGATGGCTGGATGGCTGGCTGGCCCTTCGACAGGCTCAGGACGGCGCTGGATGGTTGTAGTATGCCGGTGTTGACCAGAAGCACGGGAACGTGATCCTGGATGGAAGCCAGTGCCTGTGGGTCCATGTCCACGGCGATGAGCAGCGTTGCGCCGGCGACCGTCTGGCCATCCAGCGGCGGGCCGGCGATGCGGATCACGGACGCAGGTCGCTTGTCGGTGACTGCTTCCGCGCTTCGCAGAATCTCCGCCAGGTTTTCGGTGGGGTTGCCGGATGGGCCGGCGACGACAATGTCGATGGCCCGCTTCGCTTCCGCGTGGATCGAGCCGATATTAACCTGGCGTAGAATGGGCCAAAGGCTACCCAATTGCAGGGCCGGCATATCTCTCTCCTTGTATTTGGTCGATTAACGATACATGAGATTCTGAATGAAGTCAACTTTCCGGTATTGGCCGGCTCCGCGTTCCCACAGCGGCAGTCATGTCCTTTGTTCCTTGACAGTGCTCTAGGCCAGGTGTAGAATCCTTCTCAATGGGAGGCATTCGAATCATGGTTGACAGTACGTCCAGTCCAGAAACCCAGGAGACGGAAGAGAGACTGGCATTACGAGAACAACTCGCGGCTATTGAGGACGCGGCCGGTTGTTGGAGCGACGAGGATCATTCGGATTTGCATACTGACGAAGATATTGACCGCTGGCTTGCTGGACTACGACGATCCTGGGATGAGCATCTAGCCGATTATGCTTGAATACGATGTAATCGTCGTCGGCGCCGGCCATGCCGGCTGCGAGGCGGCGCTGGCCGCGGCGCGCATGGGGGCACGGACGCTGCTGCTGACCATGAACCTGGACCTGGTGGCCCAGATGCCCTGCAATCCGGGCGTGGGTGGGCCGGCCAAGGGGCATCTGCTGCGCGAAATCGATGCCCTGGGCGGCGAAATGGCCCGCAATCTGGATAGGACGTTTATCCAGATTCGGATGTTGAACACCAGCAAGGGGCCGGCAGTCCGCGCGCTTCGGGTTCAGGCCGACAAGCGGCTGTACTCCCTGGCCATGAAGCACAATCTGGAGACCACCGAGAACCTGGAATTGCGCCAGGCGACGGTGGAAGGGTTGCTCGTGAACCAAGATCGAGTGGCCGGCGTACAGGCCAGGTGGGGCGAGCAGTATCGCGGTCGCTGTGTCGTCATCACCACCGGCACATTCCTGCGCGGTCGTGTGATGCAGGGCGAGCATTCGCACGCTGCTGGACGGGCCGGCGAGGGAGCATCAATCGAATTGGCGACCTCGCTGGACCGGTATGGCTTTTGCCTGGGCCGGCATCAGACCCATACACCGCCCCGTGTTGATGCGCGAACCATCGATTTCAGTGAGACCACGCCGCAGTTTGGCAGCCCTGAGCCGTTATACGTCAGCTTCAGCTCGCCGCCCGATGACGTCTATCGGCTGCCGCTCAACCCTATTTACCCCATCGAGTGGCAGAGCGATTGGCGCGAACAGTTGCCGTGCTATTCGGTGCACACCAATGAAGACACCCACCGGATCATACGCGACAACCTGGATCGCTCGCCGGTCATTATGGGAAAGTTGGAGGGTCCCACACCCCGCTATTGCCCATCCATCGAAGAGAAAATCGTCCGTTTCGAGGAGGCCGGGCGGCATCAACTGTTTCTGGAGCCGGAGGGCTTTGCCACCACAGAAGTGTACGTGCAGGGGCTGTACACGGCGCTTCCCCAGGATGTGCAGTTGCAAGTGTTGCACAGCATTCCTGCACTGCACCAGGCACGCATCGTCCGCCCAGGCTATGGCGTCGATTATGACTACGCGCCAGCCCGCCAACTGCATCCCTGGCTGGAGACCAAGCGGATCGAGGGGCTGTTCCACGCCGGCCAGATCACCGGGACGTCGGGCTACGAGGAGGCCGCGGCCCAGGGACTAATGGCTGGCATCAACGCCGCGCTGAAGGTCGCCGGTCGCGAACCTCTGGTCCTGCGCCGAGACCAGGCCTACATCGGGGTGCTCATCGACGACCTGGTGTCCAAGGAGATCGACGAACCGTACCGGATGCTGACGTCCCGCTGCGAGTTTCGTCTGTTACTCCGACAGGATAACGCCGATCTGCGGCTGACGCCCATCGGGTATGAGGCCGGCCTCGTACCGCACAGTCGCTATCAGGTCGTCGTAGACAAGCAGCGCGCCGTTGAGGAAGAGCTGCAGCGTCTGGAACGCACGTGGTTAAAGCCTTGCGAGACCAACGATTTGCTCGCCAGCGTTGGTCTGGGGGGGATCGACGATGGCGTGAACGCACTGGAATTGCTGCGCCGACCAGAGATCAGCTACGAGTTGATCGTAGCACTGTCGCCGCGCAACCCGGGCCGGCTACACACGCACGTCTCCGAGCAGGTGGAGATCGAGGCGAAGTATGCCGGCTACATTGCTAAGCAGCGCCGGCAGGTGGACAGGATGCGTCGCCTGGAGGACCACAAGATTCTGAACGACTTCGACTATGGCGCTGTCGCTGGGCTGCGCGCCGAGGCGCAGGAGCAATTGGCGGCTGTGCAGCCGATGACAGTGGGACAGGCAAGTCGTCTGCCAGGAGTCACGCCGGCGGACCTCTCTCTGCTGCTGGTTTACCTCAAGAGCCTGGGTGCTGGGTATTAGATATTGGGTATTGGGTATTGGATATTGGCTCCGCTCAGCCGGCTAATATCCAATACCCAGTACCCGATATCCAGCCGCCCTCGGCTCTCCTCCGCAACCCCCTGAGCGTACTAGATATAGGGGGTACTCCTCCATCACCCCCCAAGATGTAGTATGTTGACAGAACCTCATGCCAACGATTATAATGCCGGCAGATTGGCAGCCGTTGGCTCGGGTGTTCGATCGTCGTGTGAATGCACAAGGGTACCCATAGATTGGGGTACCTCAGCTCTAATGTGGAATCTGTCTAGTTGCTGCATCTTCTGATGCTGGGAAGGAGGACTCCTATGATGACCCGCCTCCCATTGAAGGTCCTTACTGTCGTTCTGGTGCTGATGGCATCCCTCTTGGTGGCAACGCCGTCCGTTGCAGCGCCGGCATCCGGCCCTATGTACGCTACCGTACACGTGGTGCAGCCGGGTGAAACCCTGTACTCCATTGCGCGAGCGTACGGCGTCGATGTGTACGTTGTTGCAAGCGCCAACAACGTGGTGAATCCCAACCTCATTTACGCCGGCCAGAGCCTGGTGATTCCGGGTGGCTATGGCTACGCACCACATCCGTATCATGCGTACGATGGCGCCTCGGTCTACGTTGTCCAGCCCGGAGACACGATGTACTCCATCGCTGCCCGGTATGGTACTACAGTGTGGGCTATCGCACAGGCCAACAACCTGAGCAATCCCAACTGGATTTTTGCCGGCCAGACACTGGTTATTCCTGGTGGGTACGCTGCTCCGCCGGCTCATCCTCCAGCGTATGGCCATCATCCGAAAGTGGTGGTTGTTCACGAGCCACCTCCGCCCCAACCGGCGGTGTGCAACGAGCGTACCAAGATCACATCTCCTATGCAGGGCGAAACACTGGATGGTCTTGGAACTCAGTTTGTCACTGGGACAGCCTCCATCTACAATTTCCAGTTCTACAAGCTCGAATATGGCTTCGGAGCAGCGCCCATTGACTTCTTCAGCATTGATGAGGTACAGACCACACCGGTTGTGAACGGTATACTAGGCTCCTGGAACACCGGGGCTTTGCCGGAGGGTACGTACACGCTGCGCCTGACTGTAGTGGACAACAGCGGCCAGTTCCCGCCGCCGTGTGATGTCGTGGTCAATGTCGATCATCCCGCAGGTGTTGACCCATAATAACAAGCTAGCCTCACGAGTGCCCGAGCCCGTGGAGATGGAGAGATGACCTGATAGGCTGTCTTTCCATCTCTGCCTATCTCCACAGCTTTGTCGGTGATTGAGGCCCTTTCACGGGTGGAGCATAGAGAACGTGATCACGCTGAAGCAGTTTGCGTTCATATTGAGGCGATTCCTTCTACAGACGGTCGTTGTCGCTTTTCTGATCGTCTCGTTGTTCGGGTTGACGGCATCTCGTGCGTTTGCCGATCCGGCGGTTTACACCGTGCAGGTCGGCGACACGCTTTATCGCATCGCGGCGCGATATGGAAAGACTGTTGACGAGATTGTTCGAGCCAACGGTTTGCGAAATCCATCGCTGATCTACCGTGGGCAGCAGCTTATCATTCCAGATGACACTGCCGAAGAGGGTTCATATCAGACTGCGACGATGTCCAGCTCACAGCCGGTCTATGTCGTTCAGCCGGGTGATACCCTGGTCGGAATTGCTCTTCGTTTCGGTATGACAGCTCGAGAGTTAGCGGAACTGAATCAATTGGAGCAGTGGGACCTGATCTTTGCCGGCCAGCGCCTGAAAGTACTTGGCATTGCGGTTGGTGTGCGCGAGTATCCGATCTCACCTGGTCCGAAGCGGATCGAGATCGATGTGTCTGAGCAGCGTATGCGCGTGTACGAGGCTGACCGCCTCGTCTGGGACTGGCCGGCGTCTACCGGCTTGCCGGGCTACCCAACTCGCTATGGCCGGTTTCAGGTGCTCGACAAGATTCCAATGGCCTACTCGCGACCGTGGACGTTGTGGATGCCGCATTGGCTGGGGATTTACTGGGCTGGCGGTTCGGAGAATGGCATTCATAGTTTGCCCATCATCAACGGCCGGAAGCTGTGGGCCGGCTATCTAGGCTCGAAAATCTCCTACGGATGTGTGGTGATCGGTACTGCGGAGGGCGAAAAGCTCTTCAACTGGGCAGAGATCGGCACAACTGTAGAGATTCACGAGTAGAGAGTCGGAGGTGCGCGCTCACGTCAGAAGGCGGGGATAGATCATCCCCGCCTTTTGATGTTTTCTGTCAGTACTTGGGCATGTTCTGCACGGCCTCGAAGGCTGGCCGATATAGGAAGGGGTCCTCCGCGTTGCACGGATCGTTGCGTGTGACGAGGGAGTAGAAGCGGGTTTCCTTGCACACGTTCGTGGCACCGGGGCAGCCGGCCTCGCTGGGGACGGCGCCAAAGTCCAGGTTGAACAGGAACATGCCTTCCATCCAGGACCAGTGCTCGTGCGCGTACTGATAAGCGCGTACAAGGTAGTCGCGCTGTTGTTCTGCCGTCACCTTTTGCCAGAGTCGCCCCTCCTGTTCCCAGGCCGGGTAGCAGGCCGGCCCCGGGTCAGCCAACCAGCCGACTTCCATGGCCCACATGCCACGGGCGCCGTCGCCGAAGTGGTTCATGACCTCTCGCTGCTCTTCTGCGCGTCGAAACGCCAGGTGGCTGCCGGCCCTGTCCGGGTCTTTCTCCGGCGGGCGACCAAAGCCGTGGGGGTTGGCGCCCAGTGCATCGAAATAGCCTTTCGCGCCGGCCCTGTACATGTCTTCGATGTACTTCACGTCATCCCAGTGGGTATCGTGACGCCCGGCCGGTCCCGTCGTGGCCATGCCAGCGGCTACCACAATCGCATTAGGGTCGCCCCGCTTGATGGCAGGATACGCATCCTGTAGAATTTGCACGTACTTGCCAGGATCTGGGCGCAGGCCGCCCCATTCGAGGGCCAGGTTGGGCTCATTCCAGATCACGTACGCGCCGATGACCCCCTTCCCCCGGGCGGCCAGCGCTTCGAGAAAGTCGGCCCAGCGGTCGAGCTTGTCGGCGCGCACGGGTCCCGTGGCTGTGGTGCCAGGTTCTCGGGCCCATGCCGGCGGTCGGTCAACGCGAGCCAGGAGATGAACGTTGTATTGCCGGCCCGCCTGGATGATGTTGTCTACCACGGCCCATTGCCGGGGGTCGTCCTGGGTCGGTTCGACACTCACCCATGGCACGAACACCTGGGCCCAGGTGAAACCCAGCTCTCGCACGAGGGGGAGATCGTGCATATCTGCGACGACTGCGCCGTACTGTAGTTGGGTCTCCAGTGGCGTGCCGAAGCGGTCTCGCGCTATGAGGGGCAGGTACGCAAGATGGTCCGGTTCGTCGTTCTGGGGATTCACGGGGTGGCGGCTCATCCAGGCCCTGGTCGCCACAGCGGTGCGAAATGCGCTTATGTCGCCGGCTGCGCTCAGGGCGACGGTTGTCCACAAAAGGAGAGTCAAGGCGACGCGCCAGGCCATTCGCATGGCAGGCATTCTACCAGAGATGGCCGATATGTGCAAGTGGAACAACGTGGGGCCGCGCCGCGTCTTCGCATTGACCGACGGAAGGGGCCGTTTCTATCGTTCTGAGGAGGTGGTATTCGTGAAACGACATTTGTGGGCTGTGGTTGCTCTGTTGCTGATCATCGTGGTTGGTTGCGCAGCACCGCCGGCGCCTGGGGCTCAACCCGGGCAGACGCCTGGCGTGCACCCGGCCGAAACGCCATCGAGTGGGGTCTTGGCAGAAGCCGAAGAGATGATCCAGGTTGCTCGCGCGAGTTTGATGGCGCAGTTGAAGCAGACCGACGAGGCTTTCGAGCTGGTTGACGTGCAGCCAGCCGAATGGCCGACGGCTGCCATGGGGTGCCCGCAGCCGGACCAGATGTATGCACAGGTGACTACCGCTGGCTACGTTGTGCGCTTGAAAACAGACCGCGACGTGTATGAGGTACACGTGAGCAAGAGCGGCCAGGTGGTCTTCTGCGGGTCTGGAGAGGAGTCGAGGGTGATGATGAAAGTGCCGGCGGCTGCGGAACCAGCCGTGATGGCCGCGAAGCGGGACCTGGCGTCCCGCATTGACGTGGGGGTAGAGGAAGTCGGGGTAAAGGACTTCGAGGTGGTGGAATGGCGGGACAGCAGTCTGGGGTGTCCTGAGCCTGGCAGGATGTACTTGCAGGTGATCACGCCCGGCTACCGGGTCGTCTTGCAGACGGGAGGGCAGAGTTATGAGTATCACACGAACCAGGGGAATCGAGCGGTGTTGTGTGAGAAGGGCCCGGCTGCCGGCCCCGCGTCGCAGAAGCTGCGTCTTCAGGAATTGCGAGACGTGGTCGGGCAGGCGCGCAATGATCTGGCTCAGAGGCTGGGCGTCGCGCCGGCGTCGATTCTGGTGACTGACGCGTCGCCATTGACCCAGGTAGAGCAACCGGCGCCATGCTCGGAGGCGAGCCAGCTCACCGGTTCGGGCGACGAGTACCAGGTCGTGTTGCAGTCCGCAGGATCAATGTACACCTATCGTGCTCGGGGCGACGCTGTCGTTCTCTGCACTCAGTAGCTCGCGGGGAACTGGCTTGCGCGGGCACCTTCAGCGCTCGCCGGCGTTGCGGGGTTGCACAAACTGCGACGACTTCTCCGCCAACCCGTCGCCGTCTTTCGACGTGGCGGGCTCCGTTGCCTGGTCTTTCCCTGTCTGTTGTTCCAGCGCAAGGTCTGGTATCATGTCCTCGATTTCGGCCGGCGGCTCTGACTCGTCCAGCAGCTTTTCGTACGCGTAGCTGCCGACAATGCGGATGGAGGCCATCACCGGGGCAGCCAGGAAGATGCCGAGGACGCCGGCCATACTCGCTCCCGCGAGCACACCCACCAGAACCACGATAGGGTGAAGATGGACGCTGCCACCAATGATGCGTGGTACAAGAACGGTGTTCTCAATCTGTTGAATCCACACGTATAGCAACACGACGATCAGGGTAAACCAGCCTGACGAGATCCCCAGGTGGGTGGATCCCTGGAAGTAGGCGATGAGTATCGCCGGAATTGCCGCCAGCGTGGGGCCAAGGTTGGGCACCAACTCCAGCACGCCGGCCAGGATGCCTAGCAGCAGGGCATTTGGTACGCCCAGAATGAACAGGCCCAGCCATGTCACGAATCCCACCACGCCGCACAGAATGATCTGACCCCGAAAGAAGTCCCGCCACACCTGGTTGATGCCATCCACGAGGGCAGCAACCTCATCGCGGTACGAAGGTGGCACCAGGTTTTCCAGGTAGCGAATGACGATGTGGCTGTCCTTGACAAGATAGAACGACAGCACCAGCGTCAGAAACAGGCCCAGCAGGGTTGACGCAAACCCCGACGCGAAGTTCACAAAGAAGTTGATCGAGCGAGATGCGACCGAGGTCGAGATGCCTTCCAGGTTCTGGATGAGCTGGTCGTATGCCGGCGCAAGATCGAACCTGAAGCCAAAAACGTAGACCACACTGTCTTGACTATATGCCTGAACGCGGTTGATGATGTTCGTGATGAGGTCCTGGATCACGCTCCGATCGAACGCACGCGCTTCTTCCAGGATACTTGGCGCCAGGATGGCCGGGCCTATGATCAACACGGCCAGTAACCCAAGATAGACCAACGCTGTGGCTGCCGTTCGGCCGATGTGGGATCTGCGTTCGATGCGGTCGACCAGCGGATTGATGATGTATGCCACGATCAGTGCTAACCCGACCAGGGTTGCGAGACTGCGCAGTCGGTATACCGTCGCAGCAGCGAGGATGGCGCCGGCGGTAAGCACCCAGAACTTGGTGGCCGTACTCCATCGTCTTGTCATCGTCAGACGTCCAGATGGCACCGATCGTTAAGCTGGAGCACCTGCAGATCGCCGTCGGTGTGCTGGATCGTAGTGATGGCTGCGTTGTTCAGCACGAACTGACCGATGTGGTCCAGCGACAGTTGTAGTACGTCGGCGACAATCACTTTCAGGGGAATGTCGTGGGACACGACCAGGACATGGTGATGGCCGGCGTGCTGTGCCACAATGCCGCGCCAGGCGCCCAAAACCCTTAACTGGACGGCCAGCGTGTGCTCACCGCCGGGCATAAGCGTCTGGCTGGGTCGCCTCAGCCAGGTGAAGAATGAAATCCCGAATCGCTGCTGGATTTGTGCTTCCGTTAGGCCTTCCCAAAACCCGTGGTTGATTTCAGCGAGACCCTCAATTGTCATCACTGGCAGGTTGTGGTCGGTGGCGGTGGGGTTTGCTGTCATGCTAGCGCGTTGCTGAGGGCTGCTGTAAATGGCATCCAGCGGTTCATCCCTGAGAGCGCCGGCCAGGGCCGTGGCCTGCCGGCGTCCCCGCGCGGACAACGGGGGGTCCTTCTTGCCCTGGATACGTCCGATCTCATTCCACGTCGACTGACCGTGGCGGACCAGGTAGAAAACGCTCATGGTCTATTCCCTAGATCTTCACCTGGGTAACATCGTACAGCCCTGGCATGGCCATGACGTCCTCGAGAACCGGGTCGGGGATCGGCTCATCCAGGCCGAGCACCATCATTGCGCGACCTCGTGGAATGACGCGGCCTACCTGCATGAAGGCGATGTTGACGTCGCCGTGTCCCAGAACTGTGCCGACCTGGCCGATCATGCCGGGCCGATCTTCGTTGTAGCAAACCAGCAGATAGCCGTCGGGCACCAAGTCGATCCAGTACTCATCCACGCGAACGATGTGGGGTATGCCGCGCATGATCGTGCCGGCAATCGAGCGCTCCCGCCCGTTGGCGGTGATCTCCAGGGTGAGGATGTTGGCGAACGGCTCCGCGCCCGGATGTTTTTCCTCGATCAACGTGAGATCCCGCGCTTTGGCAATTACGTGGGCATTGACCATGTTGACACGATCCTCGATCACGGACTCCAACAGCCCTTTCACCACTGCGGCCTTGATTGGTGTCGTGTCGATCTGTGCCAACTCGCCGGCGTACACGATGCGGACCTGCTCGATGCGGCCCGGTACGATCTGCGTGTAGAACCGTCCGAGGCGTTCGGCCAGGTCGAAGTAGGGGGCCAGTGTTTCCAACGTCTCGGCCGGCACAATGGGTGCATTCACTGCGTATTGGGGCAGCCGGCCATCCAGGACGGTGATGACTTGCTGTGCAATATCGAGTGCCACGCCGGCCTGGGCCTCCTCCGTCGATCCCCCCAGGTGGGGCGTCACAATCACTCTGGGATGATGCAGCAGAGGATAATTGGCTGGTGGGGGTTCCGAGCTGAAGACGTCCAGGGCAGCGCCGGCAATGCGCCCCTCGTCCAGCGCCCGCAGAAGTGCTTCTTCGTCGATAAGCCCGCCGCGCGCACAGTTGATGAGTCGGGCTGTCGGTTTCATCGTGGCCAGCGTCTCGTCGTTGATCATGTGACGGGTGTCGGGTGTGAGGGGGGTGTGCAGCGTGATGAAGTCGGCTTGCTTCAGCAGGTCGGGCAGGTTCATGAACTGAACGTCGTAGCGCGCCGCGTGGTCGGCGGACACGTAGGGATCGTACGCGATGATTTCCATGTCGAGGCCCTGGGCTCGTTTGGCGACTTCCGTTCCGATCCGGCCCAGCCCAACAACGCCCAGCACCTTGTTCCGCACTTCTACGCCGACGAACTTCTTGCGTTCCCAGCGACCATGGCGCAGCGAATCATTAGCTTGCGGCACGCGACGCGCCAGGGAGAGCATCAGCGTAATGGCTTGCTCGGCCGCGGCGATGGTGTTGGCCGTGGGTGCGTTTACGACGATGATTCCGCGTCGGGTGGCAGCCTCGATATCGATGTTGTCGGTTCCGACGCCGGCTCGCCCGATGACTTGCAGGTTCTGGCCGGCGTCGATCACGGGCGCTGTCACCTGGGTCCCGCTCCGCACAATCATCGCGCTGTACTCGCCTATGATCTCGACGAGCTCGGCTTCGCTCAGGCCCGTCTTCACGTCTACCTTCATGTATTCTCGCAGCAGGTCGATACCGGCCGCGCCAAGCGGGTCACATACGAGAACGCTGAATTGATTCGTGTCTTGCGTCATTGCCCCTCCTGCTATGTGTGTGGGAATTCAGAGAAGCGCACAAGTGCGCACTACGAACAACTCAAGGAGCTGGCACGAGTTGCTCCAGCCCTTCGCTGATGGCCGCCAGTGCATCGTCGATGTCGGCCTGGCTCACATGGCCCAGGTGTCCGATACGGAAGATGTGTCCCTTCAGTGGACCCTGGCCGCCGGCCAGAATCAGCCGGTGTCGTTGCTCAAGCTGGCGACGGAAGTCGGCCACATCAAGGCCGGCCGGCGCCCGAATCGCAGTCACCGTGTTGGACGCGTGCCGGGGGTCGGCGAACAGTTCCAGACCCATCTCCTGGACACGCTGGCGCGTGTAATCGCCGATTTGTTGGTGCCGGGCCCAGATGTTCTCCGTGCCTTCCTGGCGCATCAACCGCAGGGCGGCGGCCAGGCCGTAGAACAGGTTCACCGCCGGCGTCCACGGCGTCTGGTCGGCCGGCAGCTTCTTCCGCGCCGGTGTCAGATCGAAATAGAACCGCGGCATCGCCGCCTGCTCGTGGGCTGCCCACGCAGCATCGCTGACGGCGACGAACGCCAGGCCGGGCGGGATCATCCATCCTTTTTGCGAGCCGGTGACGAGCACGTCGATGTTCCAGGCGTCCGTTTCCAGTTCAATGCAGCCGGCTGAACTGATGGCATCGACCAAAAGGAGGGGGGACGCATCCCCGCCGTCCTTCACGGCGGCTGCAATCTCTTTCAAGGGGTTGGTGACACCGGTGGATGTTTCGTTGTGCGTCACGAGTACAGCTTTGACGTCGGGGTGTTGCGCCAGTGCGGACTCAATTTCGTCGGGATTGGCAGCGCTGCCCCATTCGTAGTCCAGCGCCACAATCTCTGCGCCGTAGATGCCGGCGATGGTGCGAAACCGCGCGCCAAAGTTCCCGATGGAGACTGAGAGTACCTTGTCGCCGGGTGACAGGGTGTTGACCACGGCCGTTTCCATGCCGCCTGTGCCGGACGCTGTCAGCACGAACACATCGTTGTCGGTGCGCAGCAATTCCTTGAGGCCCCCGGTCACTTCGCCGTGGATATTGCTGAAGGCGTGGCTCCGGTGGCCGATCATCGGTTGAGCCAGTGCCTCGCGGACCTCGTCGGGAAGCGGCGTCGGACCCGGAATGCGGAGGTTCAGATCATCAGGTATGTTGAGCATATTGTGGCCTCCAAGTCCCTCCTGGAATCTGTAGCGGAATCTGTAGTAACGACTTCAGGCGTTTTGAGTGGGGCAACGACTGAAGTCGTTACTACGAGTCAAGAACATTTCAAACAAAGGAGGCGACATCGCTGGATGCCGCCTCCTTGCTGCCTTCGCCATGTTGAGTGCCGCTCAACGTTGAGCGGATCACGAGTTCGTGGCTCACCGGCGGCGATCCCTGCCTCGGCTGCTACCGCCGCGCCGGCCGCCCCTGCTGCGACCACCACCTGGGCGATCCATCTCGCGCGCCTTGTCCAGGCTCCAGCCCTCCAGCACCGCCTGGCGGGAGAGACGAATCTTGCCCTCGCGTCCGATGTCGGTGATCATCACCAACACTTCGTCTCCTACCCGCACAACGTCTTGCACCGAGTCTACGCGGTGATCGCTGAGTTGGGAGATGTGGACCATACCATCGGTGCCTGGCAGGATTTCCACGAATGCGCCGAAGTCCGTTGTGCGGACCACTTTCCCTTTGTAGGTCTTGCCCAATTCCGGCTCTTGAGTCAGGTTGCGGATGCGTTCAATGGCAGCTTGAGCAGCCGGCCCCTCCGTCGCAGCGATGAACACAGTCCCATCATCGTCGATATCGATCTTGGTGCCCGTTTCCTCGGTGATGGCCCGAATCATCTTGCCACCAGGTCCGATGATCTTGCCGATTTTGTCTGGGTCGATCTTGATGGTGGTGATGCGAGGCGCGTATGGACTCAGGTCCTCACGCGGCTCAGCGATAGCCTCCGCCATCCGGTCAAGGATGAACAGTCGAGCCTCCTTGGCCTGGTCCAGCGCCTGGGCCATGATCTCGTAGCTGATGCCCTTGATCTTGATGTCCATCTGGAGTGCGGTGATGCCATCGCGCGTTCCCGCCACCTTGAAGTCCATGTCGCCCAGGTGGTCCTCCATGCCCTGGATGTCGGTCAGAATCTGGTAGCGTTCTGTTTCAGCATCCTTCACCAGGCCCATGGCGATACCGCTGACAGGCTTCTTGATGGGCACGCCGGCATCCATCAGCGCCAACGTGCTGGCACACACGCTTGCCATGGACGTGGAGCCGTTAGAGCTCAATACTTCCGACACGACCCGGATGGTGTACGGAAAATCTTCTTCGTCGGGGATCATCGAGCGCAAAGCTGTCTCTGCTAGAGCGCCGTGCCCGATCTCCCGTCGTTTCGGCCCACGCAGGAACCAGGTCTCCCCTGTGCTGAACGGCGGGAAGTTGTAGTGGTGGATGTAGCGCTTGAATTCTTCAGGGCGCAGGGTGTCCAGGCGTTGCTCCTCGCCGATTGTCCCCAGCGTAGCGATGCTCAGCACTTGCGTCTCTCCCCGTGAGAACAGGCCCGAGCCATGCGCCCGCGGCGAAAGTCCAACTTCGGCGGAGATGGAGCGAACATCCGTTGGGCCGCGTCTGTCCGGCCGCGCGCCACGTTCCAGAATGGCTCGTCGAACCTCTGCCTTGACGAGCTGGTCAAACGCCGTCTTGATATCGTCTGGCTCGAACGAATCTTCAGCAGTGTCGAGGATCTCATCTTCGCTGCCGAACGCTTCGATCATCTCGTCCCGCAGGACATTCAACGCCTCACTCCGCTGCTCTCTGGATTCTCCTTCGGCGAATACTTGCTGGATACGGTTTCCCAGGCGGTCGCCTATGGTCTCTTGCACTTCGGCCTTGCTTGCGAGGGGTGGAACTTCGCGTTTGGTCTTGCCCACCTCTTCGGCCATCTGAGCCTGAAGGGCGATGATTGGCTGCATGGCCTCGTGTCCGAGCCGAATAGCCTCGATCATCTCGTCTTCCGAGACCTCTTTAGCGCCGCATTCCACCATGAGAATCGCATCGGCGGTGCCGGCCACGCGCAAATCGAGCCGGCTCTGCTCCATTTCCTCGGATGAGGGGTTGATGACGAACTCGTCGCCAATCAGGCCTACGCGGGCCGCACCCACCGGCTCCGGGAACGGGATGTCGGAGATTGCGAGGGCTGCGGATGAGCCTATCAACGCTGGAATGTCGAGATAGTTCTCGCCGTCGGAAGAGAGGGTGGTGACGATAATCTGCGTTTCGTAGTTCCAACTCTTGGGGAAGAGGGGGCGCAGTGGTCGGTCAATCAGTCGATCAACAAGGATTGCAGATTCCGGGGGCCGGCCTTCGCGCCGGAAGAAGCTGCCGGGGATGCGACCGGCCGCATAGAGCCGTTCCTCTAGATCCACCGAGAGAGGCAGAAAGCTAAGGCCTTCGCGGGGCTTTTTTGATGCTGTGGCTGTTGCCAGGATAACTGTGTCGCCCACCTGCACGGTGGCCGCGCCGCCGGCCTGGCCGGCCAGTCTGCCGGTCTCCAGGATAAACTCTTTGCCGGCGATGTTAGTCGAGTAGCGATGATACTTATCGTTGGTGGAAAGAGGCCTTTCCGGGCCATCGTCCACCGCGCTGTGCCCCTCGGCTACTTCCATGCCTGTCGAAGGGCTGTCGAGATAGGTTTTCATTTGTATTATGAACCTCCAAATATGATGGGGAAGTCATTATGTGCAGGCCGGTCGTGTACCGTGGTCTGAACATGACGACTGCCAGTTGAATTCGGCCGCACAACCGGCGGGGATTTGGAGGTCAGGGACTGGAAGCTGAATCCCACTCCCTTGGCGCCGTGGACCGCGCCCGGGTGAGACCCAATCTCCAATTCCTGTGCCTCCAAAACTGATCACCAGCCGGCTGCTGGCTGCAAAACGACGTAGGTCTACCTGCCGTTGCCGGGTCGAAACGAAAAAGCAGGGGTCTAAATGCTTCCCCTACTCATCCGTGCCGGCTCAGATTATCCGCGCAGGCCCAGTCGCCTGATGACATCTCTGTATCGCTCTGGCTCGGTCTGGTTCAGGTAGTTCAATTGCCGGCGCCGCTGCCCCACGAGCTTCAGCAGACCGCGACGCGAATGATGATCCTGCTTGTGTACCCGCAGGTGACTGATGAGATCATTGATGCGCTCGGTGAGAAGGGCTATCTGCACCTCGGGCGAGCCAGTGTCATCAGGATGTCTCTTGAAATCGCCTATGATTTGCTCTTTTTCTTCCTTTTTCAGGGACACCTGTTTACTCCTCTGACCAGGCAATTCTGCCTGCGTCTCTTAGTTAACAGACGCAATTATATCACACCTGCTCATGCAGCGCAAATAGCCGCAAAGTGTATCTTCTCAAAAGGGGGGGAGTGGGGTGTTTTTGGCGGGCGAAGCC